>DATMJH010000525.1:0-9671 GCA_035554015.1 Mycobacteriales bacterium | reverse complement strand
CCGAGGCGTGGCACGACGACGGGGCCGAGGTCGCCGCCGACGTCATCGCCGAGGACGTGCTCGAGGGTGTCGAGCTCGGGTTCGAACGCACCGTCGAGCAGGACGCGGCGCTCGGCCTGCGCCAGCTCACCGACATCGCGGTGAAGGCGATCTCACCGGGCATCAACGACCCCGTCACGGCGGCGCACGCCGTCGGCTACTGCGCCGACCTGCTCGTCCGGCTGCAGGGCCGGCAGCTCGGCGAGCAGGAGCACCCCGCGCCGGACGGTGCCGTGCGCGTCGTCACCCCGGACCGCGACCACCGGTACTACCTCGACCTCGTGTGCGCGCCGGTGCGCCGGTACGGGCGCGAGGAGCCGCTCGTGCTGACGGCGCTCCTGCGGCTGCTGCGCGACTGCGCCGTCCATGCCAGCGACGACGACCAGCGGTTCGAGATCGCACGGCAGGCCAGCCTGGTCGTGGGTGAGATCAGCGGCCAGATGCTCGCCGACGACGCGGACGCCGTCCCAGACCTGGCGCGCCGGGTCGACCTGGTGCTCACCGGCGATGTCGCGGCGGCGTTTCGTGACCGCGCCGGCGAGACGCGGTCGATCTGACCTGTCAGGACGGGCCGGCGACCTTCCGGCCGGACGGCCGAAGCTGCTACCGCCGGAGTCTCACACCAGCCGCTGGAACGTCTTCCCGCCGTCGCTGGACTCGACGACCTGGCCGTCGCGGGTCGCGATGAAGATCTCCTCGTCGGTCGCGGTGAGGGCGCCGGGCTGCCCGCCGGCGTTGCCCCGCTCGCCCCACGTCCTGCCGCCGTCGTCACTGAGGTGGACGGTGCCGACGGGATCCACGCCGATCAGCGTCCCGTCGTCAGTCCAGGTGAGCAGCAGGAGGGCCGGAGCGCCGGCCAGCGACGTGAACCGCCGGCCCCCGTCGGTGCTGATGCCCAACCCCTCCTGGGTGGTGACGAGGAGCGTGTCCGGGTCCTCCGGGCTGATGGCAAGGTCACCGATCGGGATGCTTGCGCGCCGGTCCCAGTTCTTCTTGTCCTCCGAGACCATGAGCTGCCCGCCGGAGGAGCCGTAGACGCGGCCGTGGCGGACCTCGAGGGTGTGGAAGTCCGCCTCGCCCTCCAGCGACACGGTCTCCCAGGTCCTGCCGCCGTCGGTGCTCTCGATGAGCCCCAGGTTGCCGGGGCCGCCCTGGTCGGCGCCGGGGTGACCGCTGGCCAGGTAGTGGCCGGGACCCGCGACGCTGAAACCCATGAAGTCCTGCACGGGGCCGAACTGCTCCAGCTTGCCGTCCTCACCGACGCGGAACGCCCCGAAGTGAGTGCCAGCCAGCAGCTGCCCGTCGGCCGGGTCGACGGCAAGACCGTGCACGTGCGCCATCCCGACGGGCGCTGCCGTGCCGGCGCTGTCGCCGTCGCGACTGACGAAGAACAGGATGGCGGCGGCGGCGATGACGGCCGCGACGGCGGTGGCGACGACGACCGTGCTGCTGTCCTGCTTGGCGGTCTTGCCCCGGGGCGCAGTCCGGCGCGGGCTCATCGATCTCCCTGATGGGTGCAGCGGCAACGAAGGTCGATAGTAGAACGGCCGGTGACCTGCCGGTGTTCCCGGTCCACCGGGCGGAGCTGTCACGCGACCGGGCTCGTGGATGCTGTCAGCGCGCGACGGGCGGCAGCGTGCAGAGGTCGGCGTTGGCGGCCGCGAACGCGGGGTACGCGGCGATGAGCGCCGGCGCCACCAGCACGAGCGTCAGCGCGACCAGGACCGTCAACGGCCGGCCGATCCCGACCGGTCCGGCCGGCTCGAGCAGCCGCCTGACGCGGATGGCCCCGGCGGTGTGCGCAGCGGCGAGCGCTGCTCTCGGCGCCCGCATACCGGCCAGTGCCACCAGTGCGGCCGCGACGCTGATCTGGTCGGTGTCGCGGGCCGCGGCGTCGTCGGCGCGCATCTCGACGAGGCGACCGATCTCGGTGGCAGCCGCTGCGAACAGCGGCATCATGGGAAAGGCACGGGCGAGGCCCTTCGCGACGGCGACCGGGACGTGGTGCCGTTCGCGAAGGTGGGCGCGCTCGTGAGCGATGACGGCCGCCAGCTCCTCGCGGTCGAGGCCGCTGACAGCGGCGCTCGTCAGGATGATGCGCCCGTGCCGGCCCGGCAGGCAGTACGCGGCCGCCACGTCGGTGTCGACGACGGTGACTCCGAGCTCGACGTCGTCTCGCGAGACCAGGGTGAGCGAGTCCAGGGCCGCACGGCGCTCACGCCGGGCGAGAAACAGGTGCCAGAGCACCCAGCCGGCCGGCCACACGGTCGTCGTCGACGCCAGTGCGACGCCGGCGGTGACGCCCGGCAACTCGGTCGGAGCGGCGTACGCAGCCTGCAGCGTGAAGACGCACGCGCGCAGCATGGACGCCAGGTCCCCACCCATGCTGCTTGCCGGGACGACGAGGGTCAGCCCCGCCAGGGCAACGCTGGCCAGAGCCGTGAGCGACAGCGCCTGCCAGGCGAACACACCCAGCCGAGGCGCCGCGTCGAACAGGCGGACTCGTCGCAGGTGCGCGCCGGCGACCACGAGAGCCGCGGCGAGCGCCAGCAGCGACGACGCGATCACGAGCGGGCGCGCTTCTTGGCCGCCTTGACCGCTGCGGTGAGGTCAGCGACGGCGTCGGTGTCGAGCTCGGCCACGAAGTGCATGAGGGCGGCCTGCCGGTCACCGGAGGTGCCGAGCACCTCACGGAGCATCATCGCCGTGTGCTCCTCGCGGCTGTACGCAGGCTGGTACAGCCACGCCCGCCCCGACATCTCGCGCGTGACGACGCCCTTGCGGTGCAGGTTGTCGAGCACCGTCAGGACGGTCGTGTAGGCGAGCTGCTTGCCGGTGTGCAGCTCGCCCAGCACGTCGCGCACGCTCGCGGGCTGCGACCGTGCCCACAGGCACTCCATGATCGCAGCTTCCAGCTCACCGAACCGACGCACGCAGCACCTCCGACGACCAACCGTAGACGGCGGTAGCGAGCAGGTGGACGTTGCTCATGCGCCTGCCGTCTCGGACTGATCCAGGCTCGACGCCGTCCGCGCGCTGTTCTTGCGCGACAGGACGAGCATGACGGCCGCGACGGTGAGCGCGACCAGGTTGAGCCAGAAGGTGTAGTCGATGGCGAACGTCGCGAGCTCGCCCAGGTCCTTCGCCCCCTCGGGCAGCAGCCCGAGGACGGTGAACAGGCCGTGCACCACGATCCCGGTGATCACGGCGGCGACAGCGAAGACCACGCCGAGGTAGACGGCGAACCGCCAGCGGTAGTAGTTGGCGTTGATCTTGAGAGCGGGCGGGACGAGGAAGTCGGCGTAGAGGAAGGTCATGATCGCCCCGAAGACCACCCCGTTGTTCGCGAGGACGGCAGCCAGCGGCCCGTTGCCCATCGAGCCGATGACGGTGACGAAGGCCAGCAGCGGCGCGAGCAGCGCCTGGACGGGCACGAGGTACCAGTCGCTGCCGCCCTCGGGGAAGATCGCCTGGAAGAACGAGGGGGGCACGAGCGCCGCCACCGCACCGGCCACCACGAAGCCGACGATCAGCTCCTTGTAGACCATCGACCACTCGCTGAAGTACGCGCTGCCCATCCGGTGCCAGGCCCGGTCGTCCCGCACCCGGGCGCCGAACCGGTCGGGCAGGCCCTGCGAGGGGTCCATGTCCATCCCCTCGGCCTTCCTCGCGTGCTCCAGGGCCTCTCGGGCCAGGCTCTTCGGCGTGGTCAGGCGGATGAGCACCGCCATCACTGCGATGAGCATCGGCGCGCCGACGAACAGCGCCGCGGCGTACTGCCAGCCCAGGAAGATCCAGGCGAGCGCGGCGACCTCCACCGCGAGGTTCGTGCTGGCGAACATGAAGGCCAGCGCGGCGGTGAGCGCCGCTCCCTTGGTCCAGAGGCTCCGCGTGGCTGCCAGTGCGGCGAACGAGCAGGACGACGACGCGAACCCGAGCACGGCCGCGAGCCCGAGCTGTCTCGGCGTGCCCTCGCCGAGGTACTTCGCCGCCTGGCTGCGCGAGACGAAGACCTGGATCGCGGCCGAGACGGCGTAGCCGAGGGCGAGCGCCCACGCGGCTCGCCACAGCAGCCCGGCAGCGGTGTACAGCGCCTCGCCGACGGCACCGAGGATGTCCACCCCTGCCTGCCTACTGCGCCCGATGCCGGGGCGCGCGGACGACGGCCTTCCAGGCAGCGGTGAACTTCTGCTCGACGGCCCGGCTGCTCCGGACCGTCGCCTGCGCCAGCGCCAGCATGCGTGGCTGCACCGACGACGTCATCGGGCACCGCCGGTCCTCGCACCGCTGGCCGCCGGCTCTCCCTGCTGGTCCGGGGAGGGCTCGGAGTCGGCCATCTGCGGCGGCTCGAACGCGTTGAGGCGGGTGGAGTTCACGACGACGCTGATGCTGGACAAGGCCATGGCCGCGGCGGCGATCAGCGGTGACAGCAGCATTCCGGTGAACGGGTACAGCACGCCGGCGGCGATCGGGATGGCTGCGGCGTTGTAGCCGAACGCCAGCACGAGGTTCTGCCTGATGTTGCGCATCGTCGCCTTCGACAGGGCGATCGCGGTCACCAGGCCCCTGAGCTCACCTGACATCAGCGTCACGTCAGCGGCCTCGATCGCGACGTCGGTGCCGGTGCCGATCGCGATGCCGACATCGGCCTGGGCGAGCGCCGGGCTGTCGTTGATGCCGTCGCCCACCATCCCCACGACCTTGCCCTCGTCCTGCAGCGTCCGGACCTCGGCGGCCTTCTGGTCCGGCAGGACGTCGGCGAGGACCCGGTCGATGCCGACCTGCCGGGCGACGGCGTCGGCCGTGCGCGCGTTGTCGCCCGTGATCATCGCGACCTCGAGCCCGAGGTCGTGCAGCGCGCGGATCGCGGCGACGCTGTCCGGCTTGACGGTGTCGGCGACCGCGACGAGTCCCGCCGCGCGACCGTCGACGGCGACGTACATCGGGGTCTTGCCCTCGTCGGCGAGCCGGTCAGCATGCGGCTCGAGCTCGCCGGTGGCGATGTCGGCGTCACGCAGCAGCCGCGCGTTGCCGATGAGCAGCTCCCGTCCCTCGACCGTCGCCCGGATCCCCTTGCCGGTCAGCGAGTCGAACGTCGTGAGACGCGCCAGGTCGAGCCCGCGGTCCTTCGCCCCGGCGACGATGGCCGTGGCCAGCGGGTGCTCGCTGTCGACCTCGGCCGAGGCGACCAGGCGCAGCAGCTCGCTCTCGCCCTGCCCGCCCACCGGGACGACGTCGGTCAGCGACGGCTTGCCGCGGGTGATCGTCCCGGTCTTGTCCAGCACGACGACGTCGAGCTTGTGCGCGGTCTCCAGCGCCTCGGCGTCCTTGATGAGCACGCCGTGCTGCGCGCCCTTCCCCGTGCCGACCATGATCGACAGCGGCGTCGCGAGACCGAGGGCGCACGGGCAGGCGATGACGAGGACCGTCACCGCGGCGACGACGGCCAGGGTGAGCTGCGGTCCGACGACGAACCACACGACGAAGGCGGTGATCGCGATGAAGATCGCCGTCGGGACGAAGTAGGACGCGACGACGTCGACCAGGCGCTGGATCGGCGCCTTGGAGCTCTGCGCCTCCTGGACGAGCTTGACGATCTGCGCGAGCGCCGTGTCGGCGCCGACCTTCGTGGCGCGCATGGTGAAGGCCCCGGTCTGGTTCACGGTGGCTCCGATGACCTGCTCGCCCACCGCCTTCGACACCGGGACCGACTCCCCGGTGACCATCGACTCGTCGATCGTGGAGGTGCCGTCGACGATCTCGCCGTCGACCGGGATCTTCTCACCGGGCCTGACGCGGATCTCGTCGTCGACCTGGACGTCGTCGACGTCGACCTCGACCTCCTGTCCGTCGCGCAGAACGCGTGCGGTGGCCGGAGCCAGCTGGATGAGCGCGCGGATCGCGTCGCCGGTGCCGGCACGGGCCCGCGCCTCGACCAGGCGCCCGAGCAGGATGACCGTGAGAATGAACGAGACGACCTCGTAGTAGACGGCGTCGACCTGGTCGGGCAGCACGCCGCGGGCGAACGTCGCGACCAGGCTGTAGCCGAGTGCCGCGACGGTGCCGAGCGTGATGAGGCTGTTCATCTCGGCGCTGCGGTTCAGCAGCGCGCGCCAGCCGATGGTGTGGATCGGCCAGCCGACCCAGAAGAAAACCGGCAGGGTCAGCAGCAGCTGGACGACGCGGTTCTCGAGGATGTCGGGGACGTACTGCTCGCCGACGAAGTGCTCGACCATCGCCGCGTACAGCACGGGGAGCGTCAGCAGCGCGCCGACGGCGACCCTGCGCTTGAGGTCGCGGACCTCCGCGGCGTGGGCCTGCGCCTCGGTGTCCTCGGTGCCCTTCGCTCCCGGGTCCGTCCGCAGCCGGGCGGGGAAGCCGGTCGCCTTCGCGACGGCGTCGGTCAGCCCGTCGACGTCCACGAGCGACGGGTCGTAGAGGACCACCGCCCGCTCGGCACCGAAGTTCACCTCTGCCTTGTCCACGCCGCCGATCGCGCGCAGCTGCGCCTCGGCGCGCGCGACGTCGGTCGGCAGGCTGCTCAACGCGCCAGGCAGGAGGAACTCCGCGCGTTCGCACTTCTCGCCGGCGTCGAGCTCCGGCCCGACTCCGACGGCTCGGGCGGTGTCGCGGTTCTCCTGCGTCACACCGCGGGCGGCCTCCACCACCTCGTCACCGCCCTGGGCGGGCGCCGCCAGCGGCGTCTCACCGCGCTCGGCCGTGGCGAGGTCACCGTCGTCCCGGGCGCCGTCCGGCGCCTCTGCGACCAGCGTGCCGTGCAGCATGTTCATCCCGCACGCCCAGGAGTA
This sequence comes from Mycobacteriales bacterium, assembly GCA_035554015.1. Classification (GTDB taxonomy): domain Bacteria; phylum Actinomycetota; class Actinomycetes; order Mycobacteriales; family SCTD01; genus DATLGD01. The sequence continues at coordinate 2,823 of DATMJH010000525.1, read as the reverse complement.
CTCGCCGGGCTCGGTCACGTCGAGGTCGAGGGTCGTCGTCCCGAACGCTGCGAGAGAGGCGCTCTTGCGGAAGTCCGGGAACACCACCCGCGCCGTGCAGTCGCTGTTCTCCTGCCGGTTGAACCGCAGCCGAACCGGCTTGCCGGCCTCGACCCGTATCAGGCTCGGCGAGTACCCGCCCTTCACGGTGATGTCGACGACCTGGCGGCCGCCCTCCACGGAGGCGTGCGTGGCCTTCTGGGGGGCGAAGAAGTACCAGGCCAGCAGCGCGACGAGTGCGATGCCCCCCAGTACGACGGCGATGTCGACGGCGGTCATGTGACGGCTCCTCGGGTGTGGGCGCGGCTGTCGAGCTGCTCCAGCAGCAGCGTGGCGACGAGATCGGGCTGGGTGTAGGCGATGCCGTGGTCGCCGTCGGTGCGGACGATGCGCACGTCAGCCGACGGAGGCAGGTCGAGGACGTCCGAGGGCAGGACGGTCCGGTCCTGCTCGGCGAGCAGCACGGTGATCGGGCACGGCGGACGGCGCAGGACCTCGGCGAGCGGGTTGCCCTCCCACATGCTGTTCAGGGCGTCGGAGTACGCCGCGAAGCTGTGCTGGACGCCGTCACGAGCGACCTCGGGCGGCACGTCCGGCTCCATCCGCGGTGCCAGCCGCGCGACCAGCGGCCGGGCGAGGCACATCGCGCCGCAGACGAACCCGCCGAGCGGTGAGCCGGCGAGCGTCGCCCTGGCCAGCCAGGAGCGCTCGGAGAACCGCGCCCTGGCGCTGTCGACGTCGGCGAACACGGCCGGGGCGACGAGTGTCATCCGGGCGACCCGCTCCGGGGCGCGCTCGACCACCGCGGCGGCGAGCGCACTGCCCCAGCTGTGGGCGACCAGGTGCGCGCGCTGCACGTCGTGGTGGTCGAGCAGGCGGATGACGGCGTCCGCCTGGGCGTCGAGGCCGAAGGCCGTCCCGATCCGCATCGACGACCCGAACCCCAGCAGGTCCGGGACGAGTGAACGGACCCCCGCGACGGCGACTCGCTGTGCGGTCGGCACCCACGTCGACGACGTCGCCCCGAGTCCGTGGAGGAACACCAGCGGTTCACCTGCGCTGTCAGGGGCGCCACACGTCTCGTGCGCGAGCACGGTCGTCGTCGGGTCCAGCTGTGGACGCAGCACGCCGCTGCCGCCGACGCCGAGCGCGGGCGCAAGACCGGCGGCAGCCTCGGTGTGCCGAGCCGACAGCCAGCGCCACAGCAGCACGGCATACGCCCCGGAGGCAGCGAGCGCGACGAGCAGCCAGGTCGTGTCGCCGCCGGGCATGTAGTGGCTGCTGACGTGGCCGAGCGCGAGCCAGTCCATCCAGTGGTAGTGCGGGACCCCAGGTGCGCGGAAGACGATGTCCGGCCACATCGCCCACAGGTGGAACCCCAGGATGGACAGCAGCTGGAACCGGGTCGGCCGGGCGGCGACGAGCAGGAAGAGAGCTCGCCACAGCGCTGCGACCGTGAGGCCCACCAGGAAGTGCGTCGCCCAGTGGAAGCGCGCCTCGTGGGTGGCGTAGCTGGCGTACAGCGCGATCTCGGCGACGACGAGCACAGCCAGCTGCCACAGCAGGGTGCGCGGGCGCAGCGGTCCGTACGCCTTGGGCCAGGTACGCGCGGTCATGAGACCGCGTTCACCATCGTCGTGACCTCGAACGCGTTGGTCAGGTAGTCGGGGTCGAGGGTGGCGTACCGGACGACGCGGCGGGAATCGATCACGGCGTACCCGACCGGGCGTCCGCCGTCGACCGGCTGCGGCATCTCGACGGCGTCGGCGAGGTTGCCGGGGCGATCGACGACGGTCGGCGCAGGCAGCTCCGTCGTCGTCGGCTGCGGGAGCACGATCCGGACGTCCGCGCCCTCCGGAACGGCGTTCAACCACTCGGAGAGGTCCGCTGGTTGCGGGAGCTGGCGCACGAACAGCAGCACGACGGGGCGGCCGCCGAACTCGACGCCGACGACCTGCGGCGGGACGAGCGGTCCGTCGAGCAGCAGGCCGTCGCGCTGGAAGGCCGGGTCGGCGTCGTCGAGCGGGCCGGGAGGGCGCACCATCGCGATGACGACGAACGCCAGTACTGCCGCGAACGCAGCGAACCACGCGAGCGGCGCCCATGCCGGCAGCGGCGGCCGCAGCCCGGGCGTTCGCCCGTACGCCGGGTCTGCCTTCGGCGGCGTCGTGGAAGTGGCGGTCGAGGACGGCATCGCTACCGGTTCCTGAACACGACGCGCATGACCTCGTCGTAGATGAGCGGGTCGCCGTGGTTGACGGCGTCGGTCACGCAGCGTTCGAGGTAGTTGCGGGCGACCTTGCGGCTGACCGCCTCCAGCGCTGACTGCGCGGCCGCGAGCTGCTGCAGCACGTCCGCGCAGTACCGGTCCTGCTCGACCATCCGGGCGACACCGTTGACCTGCCCGTTGACCTTCTTGAGCCGCAGCAGGAGGTCGGCGCGAAGCTCGTCGCTCATCATCGGTGCGCGAGCGCCGCCGGCGGCGGCCGTCTCCGGCGCTGCCCGTTCGGTCACCGTGCCTCCCTCCGACCCGTTCTACTACCCTGGTTCGTTGTCGGTACTCGCCTGGAGTACCCGTACGGAAGGTGCCCACGTGCCCGCAGAGCAACCACCCCCGTCACGACGGCGAGTGGCGCTCGTGGCGGTCGGGGTCGTTGCGCTCGGCGTGTCGGCGACGGCTGTGGCGCTGCTGAACGACGCGCCGCGGTCGCAGAGCACGTCCCTGCCGGTCGAAGACTTCCCGGAGCCGGGCGTCGAGCACGTGCACGGGCTCGGCCTGGACCC
>DATMJH010000524.1:0-7890 GCA_035554015.1 Mycobacteriales bacterium | reverse complement strand
TGCCGCGCGCCGGGCACTTCCCCTGGGTGGACGAGCCCGAGGCGTTCTCCGCCGCCGTCACCGCCTTCCTCGCCGACGTCTGACCGCGCCGCGTCCCGGTCGGGGGCTGGGCGGTCGCGGGGTGCAGCGGGTACGGTGCACGGCATGGCGCGCGGGAACCTGCTGCTTCTCCGCCGCGGCGGGGCCCTCTCCTAGGCCGGCTCCCCGTCGCGGGTCGAGGTGCTGGCCGCCCCCCGTCCGACGCCCCAGGAGCCCCGTCCGATGAAGCCCGCAGCACCCGCGCCGCAGCGCATGCCGTACGACCGCTACTCGCCGTTCCCGCCGGTCGACCTGCCCGACCGCAGCTGGCCGTCCCGCACCATCGAGCGCGCCCCGCAGTGGTGCAGCGTCGACCTGCGGGACGGCAACCAGGCGCTCATCGACCCGATGGACGCCGATCGCAAGATGCGCATGTTCACCCTGCTCGTCGACATGGGCTACCGCGAGATCGAGGTCGGCTTCCCGGCCGCGAGCCAGACCGACTTCGACTTCATCCGCCGGCTCGTCGAGGACGACCTCGTCCCGGAGAACGTGACGATCCAGGTGCTCACGCAGGCGCGCGAGGAGCTCATCGAGCGCACCGTCCAGTCGCTCGTCGGCTTCCGCGGCACCGCGCTCGTCCACCTCTACAACTCGACGTCGACGCTGCAGCGCCGCGTCGTGTTCGGGCTCGACAGGGACGGCGTCAAGGACATCGCCGTGCGCGGCGCCCGCTGGTGCGAGAAGTACGCGACCGAGCTGCTGCCCGACACCGACGTGCGCTGGCAGTACAGCCCCGAGTCGTTCACCGGGACCGAGCTCGACTACGCGCTCGAGGTGTGCCAGGCGGTCATGGACGTCTGGCAGCCGACGCCCGAGCGGCCGGTGGTGCTCAACCTGCCCGCGACGGTCGAGATGTCGGTCCCGAGCACCTACGCCGACCAGATCGAGTGGTTCGGCCGCGGGCTCGGCGAGCGCCGGTCGTCCGTGGTGCTGTCGCTGCACCCGCACAACGACCGCGGCACCGCGGTGGCCGCCGCCGAGCTCGGCGTCCTGGCCGGCGCGGACCGGGTCGAGGGGTGCCTGTTCGGCAACGGTGAGCGCACCGGCAACGTCTGCCTGGTGACGCTCGGCCTCAACCTGTTCAGCCAGGGCGTCGACCCGCAGATCGACTTCCGCGACATCGACGAGGTCCGGCGCACCGTCGAGCACTGCAACCAGCTGCCGGTGCACCCGCGCCACCCGTACGCGGGCGACCTCGTCTACACGGCGTTCTCCGGCTCGCACCAGGACGCCATCAAGAAGGGCTTCGAGGCGCTCGAGAAGGACGCCGCCGACGCCGGCGTGCCGGTCGAGCGCTTCGCCTGGGGCGTGCCGTACCTGCCGATCGACCCGCACGACGTCGGGCGGTCGTACGAGGCGGTCATCCGGGTCAACTCGCAGTCGGGCAAGGGCGGCGTCGCGTACGTGCTCAAGAACGAGCACCACCTCGACCTGCCGCGCCGCATGCAGATCGAGTTCTCCCGCGTCGTGCAGGAGGTCGCCGACGACGCCGGCGGCGAGATCGCGCCGGCCCGCATCTGGCAGCTGTTCCAGCAGACCTACCTGCGGCACGACGCGCCGCTGCGCCTGCTGTCCGTGCAGTCCGGCAGCAGCGACCTCGATCGGGTGGAGGCGCAGGTCGAGTGGGAGGGCGTCACGCGGACGATCCGCGGCGAGGGCAACGGGCCGATCGCGGCGTTCGTGCACGCGCTCACCGAGCTCGACCTGGACGTCCGCGTGCTCGACTACGCCGAGCACGCCACGGGCGCGGGCGAGGAGGCGCAGGCGGCGTCGTACCTCGAGGTCGCCGTGGGTGACCGGGTGCTGTGGGGCTGCGGTCTGCACGCCAGCATCGTCACCTCGTCGCTGCACGGCATCGTCAGCGCCGTCAACCGCGTGCACACCCCCTGACCCCCCGCCGATCTTCGTCCTGTGCACCGTCGGCGCGCCGACGGCCCGTGCACGGGACGAAGATCGCCGTCTCGCGGAATGAGACGGGCGTCTCAGATCGCTAGAGTCGCGGCATGAGCACGCGGCTGGCGGTCATCCCGGGGGACGGCATCGGGCCGGAGGTGGTCGACGTCGGGCTGCGCGTGCTCGACGCCGTGCTGCCCGGCATCGAGACGACGCGGTACGACCTCGGTGCCGAGGCCTACCGCCGCACCGGGGAGGCGCTGCCCGACAGCGTGCTCGACGAGCTGCGCCGGCACGACGCCATCCTGCTGGGCGCGGTCGGCGACCCCTCCGTGCCACCCGGCGTGCTCGAGCGCGGGCTGCTGCTGCGGCTGCGCTTCGCGCTCGACCACCACGTGAACCTGCGGCCGGTGCGGCTGCTGCCTGGAGTCGTCTCGCCGGTGGGCGACAGGGCGATCGACATGGTCGTCGTCCGTGAGGGCACCGAGGGCCCGTACGTCGGCAACGGCGGCCGCATGCGCGAGGGCACTCCGCACGAGGTCGCCACCGAGGTCAGCCTCAACACCGCGTACGGCGTGGAGCGGGTCGTGCGGCACGCCTTCGAGCGCGCGCAGGCCCGGCGCAAGCACCTCACGCTCGTGCACAAGACGAACGTGCTGGTACACGCCGGCGCGCTCTGGAACCGGGTGACCGACGAGGTGGCGCGCGCGTTCCCCGACGTCGAGGTCGACTACCAGCACGTCGACGCCGCGTCGATGTTCTTCGTGACGTCGCCCGAGCGCTTCGACGTCGTCGTCACGGACAACCTGTTCGGCGACATCCTCACCGACGTCGGCGCCGCCATCGGCGGCGGCATCGGGCTGGCCGCCAGCGGCAACATCGACACCAGCCGCACCAACCCGTCGATGTTCGAGCCGGTGCACGGCAGCGCCCCCGACATCGCCGGCAAGGGGATCGCCGACCCGACGGCGACCGTGCTGTCGGTGGCGCTGCTGCTCGAGCACCTCGGGCACCACGACGCCGCCCGCCGGGTCGAGGCCGCCGTGGCGGCCGACGTCGCGGCGCGCGGCACCACTCGGCGCGGCACCGACGAGGTCGGCGACGCGCTGCTGGCGCGGCTCGGCTGAGCCCACCGGGGCGACGACACGACCGGTCTTCGCGGCTACCGTGCAAGGACGGACGTGGAGCAGGAGGCAGTGGTGCAGTTCGAGGTGGAGCCGAACCCGACGCCGGTCGACGACGCGACGCGGGCGAAGGTGCTGGCCGATCCAGCCTTCGGGCGCGTCTTCAGCGACCACATGGTCCGGGTCCGCTGGACCGCCTCCGACGGCTGGCACGACGCGCGGCTGTCGGCCTACGCACCGGTCGAGCTCGACCCGGCCACCGTCGTCCTGCACTACGCGCAGGAGGTGTTCGAGGGGCTCAAGGCCTACCGGCAGCCGGACGGCGGTGTCGCGATGTTCCGGCCCGAGCGCAACGCCGCGCGGCTGCAGCGCTCCTGCCGCCGGATGGCGCTGCCCGAGCTTCCCGAGGACGTCTTCGTCGAGGCATGCGAGCTGCTCGTGCGCACCGACGCCGCGTGGGTGCCCGACGCCGAGGGCGCGTCTCTGTACCTGCGCCCGTTCGTCTTCGCCGACGAGGTCGGACTCGGCGTGCGCCCGTCGGAGTCGGCGCAGTTCCTCGTCATCGCCTCCCCCGCAGGCAACTACTTCTCAGGTCCGGTGCGCCCGGTCTCGCTGTGGCTGTCGCAGGAGTTCACCCGCGCGGCGCCCGGCGGCACCGGCGCCGCGAAGGCCGGCGGCAACTACGCGTCGTCGCTCGTCGCGCAGCGGGAGGCCAGCGCCAACGGCTGCGACCAGGTGGTGTTCCTCGACGCCGTCGAGCACCGCTGGGTCGAGGAGCTCGGCGGCATGAACCTGTTCTTCGTGCTCGACGACGGCACGCTCGTCACGCCGTCGCTGACCGGCACGATCCTCGAGGGCATCACCCGAGACTCCATCATCACCCTTGCACGCGACCGGGGCCTGACCGTCGAGGAGCGGCGCGTCGACGTCGACGAGTGGCGCAAGGGCGCGGCCGACGGGTCGATCGTCGAGGTCTTCGCGTGCGGCACCGCAGCGGTCGTCACGCCGGTGGGCGCACTGCGCTGGCCCGGCGGGGAGGCCGTCGCGGGCGACGGCGCGCCCGGCCGCGTGACCTCGGAGCTGCGCGCCGCGCTGCTCGACATCCAGTACGGCCGTGCGAAGGATCCGCACGGCTGGTTGCACCGTGTCGTCTGAGCCGGCGCGGCGGGCGAAGCTGCAGGTGCCCGCGGGCGGCATGCCGGACGGCTTCCACGTCTACGACACGACGCTGCGCGACGGCGCGCAGATGGAGGGCCTGTCGCCCTCGGTCAACGACAAGCTCGCGATCGCCCGGCACCTCGACGACCTCGGCGTCGGCTTCATCGAGGGCGGCTGGCCCGGCTCCAACCCCAAGGACGCGGAGTTCTTCCGCCGGGCGCAGACCGAACTCGACCTGCAGCACGCCCAGCTGGCTGCGTTCGGCTCGACCCGACGTGCCGGGGCGGTCGCCGCCGACGACGCGCAGGTGGCGGCGCTGCGGGAGTCGGGCGCCGGCGTCGTCACCCTCGTCGCGAAGTCGGACGTTCGGCACGTCGAGCGGGCCCTGCGCACCACCCGCGAGGAGAACCTCGCGATGGTCCGCGACACCGTGGCGCACCTGCGGGCCGAGGGGCAGCGCGTGTTCCTCGACGCCGAGCACTTCTTCGACGGCTACCGATCCGACCGCCACTACGCCCTCGAGGTGCTGCGGGTGGCGGCCGAGGCCGGGGCCGACGTCGTCGTGCTGTGCGACACCAACGGCGGGATGCTGCCGTCTCAGCTGGCCGACGTCGTGCACGACGTCGTCGGCACCGGGCTGCGCGTCGGCATCCACGCGCACGACGACACCGCCTGCGCCGTCGCGAACTCACTCGCCGCCGTCGACGCCGGCGCGACGCACGTGCAGGGCACGGCCAACGGGTACGGCGAGCGGTCGGGCAACGCGAACCTCTTCAGCGTCGTCGCCGCGCTCGAGGTCAAGCTCGGCAAGTCGGTGCTGCCGCCCGGCCGGCTGCAGGAGCTGGCCCGCGTGGCGCACGCCGTCTCGGAGGTCGCGAACATCGCGCCCGACCCGCACCAGCCGTGGGTCGGGCAGAGCGCCTTCGCGCACAAGGCAGGGCTGCACGTGTCGGCCATCAAGGCCGATCCCGATCTCTACCAGCACTGCGACCCCGCGGCCGTCGGCAACGACATGCGGCTGCTGGTCTCGGAGCTGGCCGGCCGGGCCACGGTGGAGCTGAAGGGCAAGGCGCTCGGTCTGGAGCCCGATCGCGACACCGTCACGCGGGTGATCGAGCGGGTGAAGGACCTCGAGAGCGTCGGCTACAGCTTCGAGGCGGCCGAGGCGAGCTTCGAGCTGCTGCTGCGCGAGGAGATGGGGGAGCGGCCGCGGTACTTCGACCTGGAGTCCTGGCGCGTCATCGTCGAGAGCCGCGGAGAGCCGGCCGAGGGGCGCGTGGTCTCCGAGGCGACGGTGAAGCTGCACGCGAAGGGGGAGCGCATCGTCGCCACCGGGGAGGGCAACGGTCCCGTGCACGCGCTCGACACCGCCCTGCGGCTGGCGCTCGAACGCCTGTACCCGGACCTCGCGAAGCTCGAGCTGGTCGACTACAAGGTGCGCATCGTCAGCGGCGCGCACGGCACCGCTGCCGTCACGCGGGTGCTCGTCGAGACGAGCGACGGCACGACGGAGTGGGACACCGTCGGCGTGCACGAGAACGTCATCGCCGCGTCGTGGCAGGCACTCGAGGACGCATACACCAGCGGGCTGCTACGGCAGGGCATCGCGTCGGCCTGACGCGGCGGGCTCCCGCTAGCCTCGGGACGTGCGCATCGCCCGCTACGCCGTCGACGGCGAGGTCTCGTTCGGCGTGGTCGAGGGGCCGCCCGGCGCCGACGTCGCCGAGCTCGCCGTCGCGCAGGTCTCCGGCCACCCGTTCGCGCCGGTCGAGCCGACCGGCCGCGTGCACCGGCTGCCCGAGGTGCGGCTGCTCGCGCCGGTGCTGCCCAGCAAGGTGGTGTGCATCGGCAAGAACTACGCCGACCACGCCGCCGAGATGGGCGGCGAGGCACCCGCCGCGCCGGTGATGTTCCTCAAGCCCTCGACGTCGGTGGTCGGCCCGGGTGATCCCGTGCTGCTGCCGCGCGACAGCGAGCGCGTCGACCACGAGGCCGAGCTCGCCGTCGTCGTCGGCCGGCTCTGCCGCGACGTCCCCCGCGAGCGCGCGCACGAGGTGGTGCTCGGCTACACGTGCGCCAACGACGTCACCGCCCGCGACCACCAGCAGGCCGACGGGCAGTGGACGCGCGGCAAGGGGCACGACACGTTCTGCCCGCTCGGCCCGTGGGTCGAGACCGACGTGGACGTCTCCGACGTCCGGGTCCGCTGCGAGGTCGACGAGGTGCTGCGGCAGGACGGGCGCACCCGCGACCTCGTGCACGACGTGCCGTCGCTGATCGCCTGGGTGTCGGCGGTGATGACGCTGCTGCCCGGAGACGTGCTGCTCACCGGCACGCCGGCGGGCGTCGGACCGCTGAGCGACGGGCAGGTCGTCAGCGTCGACGTCGAGGGGATCGGCGTCCTGTCGAACCCGGTGCGGGCCCGATGAGCGTGCGCGTGCGCGTCGCCCCGTCGCCCACCGGCGACCCGCACGTCGGCACCGCGTACATGTCGCTGTTCAACCTGGCCTTCGCCCGGCAGCAGGGCGGCCGGTTCGTCCTGCGCGTCGAGGACACCGACCGCGCGCGGTTCCAGGCCGACAGCGAGCAGCAGGTGTTCGACACGCTGCGCTGGCTCGGGCTGCAGTGGGACGAGGGTCCCGACGTCGGCGGCCCGTACGCGCCGTACCGGCAGTCCGAGCGGCTCGACACCTACCGGCCGCACGTCGAGGCGCTGCTCGCGTCGGGCGCGGCCTACCGCTGCTGGTGCACGCCCGACCGGCTGCAGTCGATGCGCGAGGCGCAGCAGCGGCGCAAGGTGCCGACCGGCTACGACCGGCTGTGCCACGGCAAGACACGCGACGAGCGCGCCGCGCTGCCCGGCTTCGCCGAGACGCCGGTGGTGCGGCTGCTGGTGCCCGCCGACCCGCCGCTGTCGTTCGTCGACCTGGTCCGCGGCGAGGTCGCGGCGCCACGTCCCGACGACCAGGTGCTGCTCAAGGCCGACGGCTTCCCGACCTATCACCTCGCCGTCGTCGTCGACGACCACCTCATGGGCATCACGCACGTCGTGCGTGGGGAGGAGTGGATCTCCTCGACGCCCAAGCACCTGCTCCTCTACGACCTGCTCGGCTGGGACCGGCCGCAGTTCGCGCACATGCCGCTGCTGCGCAACCCGGACAAGTCCAAGATCTCCAAGCGCAAGAACCCGGCGGCGCGGCTGACCTGGTTCGTCGACGAGGGCTACCTGCCCGAGGCGCTGCTGAACTTCCTGGGCCTGCTGGGCTACTCGCTGCCCGACGGGCGGGAGGTGTTCACGTTCGACGAGATGTCCGGGAGCTTCGACTGGTCGCGGGTGAACACCGTCGGCCCGGTCTTCGACCTCGACAAGCTGCGGTGGCTGAACGGCCACTACATCCGCGAGCTGCCCGAGGGCGACCTGCTGTCGCGGCTCGTGCCGTTCCTGCAGCGCGCCGGGCTGCTCGCCGACCCGCCGACCGCCGAGCAGGAGGCCTTGCTGGCCGGCGCGGTGCCGCTGCTGCAGACGCGGCTCGCGACGCTGGCCGACGCCGCCGGGCTGCTGCGCTTCCTGCTCGTGGCCGAGGACGACTTCGCCGTCGACGCCGAGGCGGCGGCCAAGGTGCTCGTCGCGGGC
>DATMJH010000523.1:0-5240 GCA_035554015.1 Mycobacteriales bacterium | reverse complement strand
TCTCCGAGCCGCTCGTCCTGGGCTACGGGTTCTCGGCCTTCCGGCTGCAGCCCGCCGACGGCACCGCGGACGGCGTCTTCGCCCCGCAGGACACCCGACCGGCGGCGCCGGAGCCGGTCGGCGGCGACGTGCAGGTGGCGGCGTTCAACGTCCTCAACTACTTCCTCACCTTCGGCGGTGTCGGGCGTGGCGCGCGCTCGCCCGAGCAGCTCGAGCGGCAGGCGGCCAAGATCGTGCCGGCGATCCGCGCCCTCGACGCCGACGTCGTCACGCTCATGGAGATCGAGGACACCGACTCCACCGGACACACCCCGGGCAACGCCGACGTCGCGCTGCAGGACCTGGTCAGGCGGCTCGACGAGGCCGAGGGGAACGACGTCTGGGCGTACGTGCCGCTGCCCGCCGAGCTCTACGCCGTCGAGCGCGACGTCATCCGCAACGCGATCGTCTACCGCGCCGACGTCGTCGAGCCGGTGGGCGACCCGGTCGGCCTGGTCGACGAGAGCGTCTGGTCGAACGCCCGCGAGCCGATCGCGCAGACCTTCGCCGAGGACGGTGACGCGTTCACCGTCGTCGCCAACCACTTCAAGAGCAAGAGCCCGGGCTCGCCGATCGGCGACAACGTCGACAGCGGCGACGGGCAGGGCGCCTGGAACGGTGACCGGGTGCGGCAGGCGCGGTCGCTCGCCGCGTTCGCCGCGCGGCTGGCCGAGCGCGACCCCGACGTGCTGCTTCTGGGCGACCTCAACGCCTACTCGCAGGAGGACCCGGTCGAGGTGCTGCGCGAGGCCGGCTACAGCTCGCTCGGCGAGCGGCTCGACCCCGGCCGGTACAGCTACGTCTTCGACGACGAGAGCGGCTCGCTCGACCACGCGATGAGTTCGCCGTCGCTGACACCGAAGGTCACCGACCTGGCGCACTGGAGCATCAACGCCGTCGAGAGCTTCGCCTACCAGTACTCCGGCGACCCGGCGCTGTACGCGGCGGACGCGTACCGCTCGAGCGACCACGACCCGATCGTGCTCGGCCTCGACCTCGTGGAGTCCTGCGACGGCCTCGAGCCGACGCTGGTCGGCACCGAGGGCGACGACGTGCTGCGCGCCGGCAACGGCGCCGACGTCGTCATGGGCCTCGGTGGCGACGACGTCGTCGAGGGGATGAGCGGCGACGACGTCGTGTGCGGCGGGTCCGGCGACGACGTCCTGCGGGGCGGCAACGGCGCCGACGTGCTGCTCGGCGGCCCCGGCGACGACGTGCTGGACGGCGGCAACGGCGACGACCGGCTGGTCGGCGGGCCGGGGGACGACGACGTCCGCCAGGGCCGTGGGAGCGACGCCGGCTGACGCGTCGACGTCTCGGCCCGGAATCCTGCCCGCCGCCGCCGTGAGCATCGCCACGGCGCCGCCGTCGCCGCCGTCGCCCGCCGTTCACCTGCTGGTCGACTGCGGCACGCAGCATCGCTGACACCGCCTCGCATCTGCCCGGGAGACCCTCGTGGACCGCCGATCGTTCCTCCGCAGCACCGCCCTCGCCGTCGGCGTCACCGCCCTCGGCCCGTCCTTCTGGCGCACCGCCTACGCCGCCACAGCGAAGCCGGGCACCGGTCCGTACGGCGGCCTGCTGGCCGCAGACGCCAACGGCGTGATGCTGCCGAGCGGCTTCACCAGCCGCATCCTCGCCGTGACCGGGAACGTCGTCGGCGGAGACTACGTGTGGCACCCGGCGCCCGACGGCGGTGCCGTGTTCCCGCAGGACGACGGCGGCTGGGTCTACACCTCCAACAGCGAGGTCCCGACGGTCGGCGGCGTCGGCGCGCTCCGCTTCGACCGCGACGGCGAGGTGGTCGACGCCTACCGCATCCTGACCGGCACCAGCCTGAACTGCGCGGGCGGCCCGACGCCGTGGGGCACCTGGCTGTCGTGCGAGGAGACCGACCGCGGGCGGGTCTGGGAGTGCGAGGTCGGCGGCCCCGGTCAGGGCGTCGTGCTGCCGGCTCTCGGCACCTTCAAGCACGAGGCGGTCACGTTCGACGACGAGCGCGGCCAGCTCTACCTCACCGAGGACACGGGGACGGGTGCGTTCTACCGCTTCACCCCTGATGCCTACCCCGACCTGTCGAGCGGCGCGCTCGAGGTGCTGGCCGCCGACGCCGCCGGCAACGTCACCTGGCTCCCGGTGCTGTCGCAGACCGAGCCGCAGACCGTGGTCGGCCGGCCGGAGGGCTACACCCCGTTCGACGGCGGTGAGGGCGTCTGGTTCGACACCGACCACGTGTACTTCACGACCAAGGGTGACAACCGGGTCTGGGACCTCGACGTGGCGCAGCAGCGGCTGGCGGTCCTCTACGACGCCGAGCAGGTCGGCGAGGACGCACCGCTCACCGGCGTGGACAATCTCGTCGTGTCGCAGAGCGCGGACATCTTCGTCGCCGAGGACGGCGGCAACCTGGAGATCGTGATGATCACGCCGGACGGCGTCGTCGCGCCGGTCGTACGGCTGGTCGGCCACGACGTCAGCGAGATCTGCGGTCCGGCGTTCAGCCCGGACGGCTCGCGGCTGTACTTCTCCTCCCAGCGCGGCACCGACGGGCGTGGCGTCACCTTCGAGGTCGCCGGTCCGTTCCGCACCGCGCGGACCGGGCCGCCGGCCCGGGGCAGCTTCCCCGTCCCGGCCGGCACCGGCGGCACGGCCGACGGCGACCTGCCGACCGGTGGTGACGCCGGTCCGCTCGACGGGCAGCCCGACGACACGACGTCGGTGCAGGGGACGGCGGCGCGGCGGCTGCCGGCCACCGGCCCCGACCGCGGCGCCGCGGCCGCGGCGGCGACGATCGCCGCGGCCGGCGCCGCAGCGGCCTGGGCCGGCCGGCGGCGCGACGACGAGCCGGCCTGATGGTGCCGCCGCTCGACCGGCGGGCGTTCCTGCGCACGGTCGCGGTCACCGGCGCGGCCGGCGCGCTCGGGCTGCCTGCGGCCGCTGCCTCGGCCGCCCAGCCCTACGACCGCGCGCTGCCACCGGGCTGGACCTTTCCGGTCGTCGCCGACCTGCTGCCGTTCGGGCACGGCGTCATGAGCGGTGACCCGCTGCCCGACCGCGTCGTGCTGTGGACCCGCATCACCATCCCTGACGCGCGCGGCTGGGACGCCACCGAAGTGGCTGCACCGCAGGGCATCTCGTCCGTCGTCGTGCGGTGGGTGGTGGCGACCGACGTCGCGCTCACCGACGTCGTCCGCCGTGGTGCGGTGACGACGTCCGCGGCCCGCGACTGGACGGTCAAGGTCGACGCCGACCGGTTGCCCACCGGCACGACGCTGTACTACGCGTTCGAGGCGCTCGGCTACCGCTCGCCCGTCGGGCGCACCCGCACGGCGCCCGCGCCCGATGCCGTCGTCACCGAGCTGACGTTCGCGCACGTCGCGTGCAGCTCGTGGTGGCAGGACGTCTTCAACGCCTACGGCCGCATCGCCGACCGCGACGACCTCGACCTCGTGACGCACGCGGGAGACCACGTGTACGAGACGTGTGGCGGGCACCCGGCGTCGCGCTACTGGGCCGGCCAGACCGACTGGGCGAACGACCTCGACAACCGCAACTGGGCCACCCTCGGCGAGTGCCGCCGCCGGTACGCCCTGTACTACGCCGACCCGAACCTGCTCCGCGCGCATGCCGCCGCACCCTTCGCCGTGATGCCCGACCAGCACGACGACGACGACAACGAGGACAGCGGGTTCACCGCGGCGGACGCACGTCGGGTGATCCACGAGTGGACGCCGATCCGCTCACCGCTGCCGGACGGCACCGGCCGCATGCCTCCGTCGCCGGGCCCGAACGTGAACCTGCCGGTTCCCACCGGTGACGCCGCGGCGTACTTCTACCGCTCGCTGCCCTTCGGCTCCATCGCGGAGGTGGTGCTCCTCGACGTGCGCCGCTTCGCCGACCGGGAGGGCGAGCAGTCGCAGGTGCTCGGCGACGCGCAGTGGGCGTGGCTCGAGGGGGTCCTGCTGGCCTCGCAGGGCCGCACCTTCCGGTACGTCGTCAACCAGGTCAACCTCTCGCAGCTGCGCGCGTTCAACCTGCCGTTCGCCGACGCCTTCGAGCGCCAGTTCGGCATCGACACGCAGGCGCCGCAGGGCGAGATCTACACGACCGCCTGGGGAGGACATCCCGAGGAGCGGCGGCGGCTGCTGACCTTCCTGCGCGAGAACGGTCTCGTCGACAACGTGGTGATGTCGGGCGACAGCCACGGATGGTTCGGCTACGACCTCGTCGAGGACCCGCAGGCGCCGGCGTACGAGCCGGCCACCGGCGGCGGGCTGCTCGGCGCCGTCGGCGTCGAGCTGGTGCCCTCCGCACTCGGCCGCCCGGGCGCGCAGGACGTCGTCGCCGAGGAGCTGTACTTCGCCTCGGTGCAGGGCAGCCGCGGCGCCGCCTACAACGACGCCGAGCGGTTCGACCGCGAGTTCCGCACGGCGGCGCTGCCGGCGACGCTCGGCATCGAGGCGGCCGCGCAGGCGGCCAACCCCAACCTGCTGCACTTCGACTGGAAGGCGAACTACGGGCACGCGGTCGTGCACCTGCGCGTCGACCGCGCCGTGCTGGAGAAGTGGGTGTCGCCGCAGCGCGTGCCGTCCGACGACGCCGTGCTCGCGGCGCAGTTCTCCAGCCCGGTCGGCGCGCCGCACCTGGGTGCGGTGCTGCAGCCGCAGCCACTCGCCGGGTCGCGGCAGGACGCGCCGGCGAGCGAAGCGCGACGGTGCGGGGATCCGGCGCCGGCGCCGGCCGGGCCTGGGTCCGACCGGCCGGCGCCAGTGGCGGACGCTCGTGCTCTGCCGGCGACCGGCGGGTTGCCCGTCGCTGCGGCCGGCCTCGCGCTCGGCGCCGCCGGCGTGCTGGCCGCCGGTGGCGGGCGGGCCGGCTCGGAGCAGCGGCAGGGGTAGCGCCCGCAGTACGGGCACTCGCGCGGGAGCGCCAGACCGGTGGAGTGCACTGCTCCATCCTGGAAGTGCACCGTTTCCAGGCAGTTCCGTTCACAAGAACGCTGCGCGAAGGGTCAGCGCCAGGTCTCCCCTCGGGAAGCCCGCCCCCCTGCCCTCCGTCACCGACGGGAGCCCTCCCGACGGGTCCCGCGGCCGGGAAACCCGACGGGAGCCCTCCCGTCGGCCGCTGACCCCCGGAACCGACGGGAGCCCTCCCGACGGGTCCGGCGGCCGGGTAACCCGTCGGGAGGGCTCCCGTCGGGG
>DATMJH010000522.1:0-18849 GCA_035554015.1 Mycobacteriales bacterium | reverse complement strand
CCGCAGGACTGTGGCAGACGCGCGGCCGACGCGGTAGGGCCGGGCTGTCACGGGCGTCGCCGCGGGCGGGCAAGCCGTCGGGCGCGGTGAGGTTCGGGGCGTCCGCGGGTCGGGTAGGCGACAGATCAGGCACGACGCCGCCGCCGGCGTCCACCACGACGATCTCTCGGAGGAACCTCATGGCACAGCGCAACACCCTGGCGCACGCGCTGCACGACATCGGCCTCGCGGCCTGGTTCGGCGGCTCGCTCATGGGCGCGATCGGCGTCAACGGCGCCGCGTCGGACGTCGACGACCCGCGGCAGCGGGCCCGCGTCGCCAACGCCGGCTGGGCGCGCTGGACGCCGGTCAACCTCGCCGCCATCACCGCGCACCTGGTCGGCGGCGCCCAGCTGCTCAAGGAGAACAAGGGCCGCGTCACCGCCCAGAAGGGCGTGCTCGCCAACACGAACACCAAGCTCGCGCTGACCGGCGCCGCGCTCGGCGCCACCGCCTACGCCCGCGCGCTCGGTCAGAAGGTCATGAACGCCGGCGACGTGCCGGTGTCCGGCGGCACCGAGCCGACCTTCTCCACGCCGCCCGAGGTCGCCAAGGCGCAGAAGCAGCTCAAGGCGCTGCAGTGGGCCATCCCGGGGCTGACCGGCGCGATGCTCGCGTCGTCGGCGCTGCACGAGGAGCAGCAGCGGCCGACACAGGTCGCGCTCGGCACCGTGAAGGCGCTGCCGAGCCGGGCCGCCGCCGCTGCCGCGGGTGCCGCCGGTGCGGCCACCGGCGCCGCAGCCGCCGGCAAGAACAAGCTGCAGGACGCCATCTAGGAACCCTCGTCCGCGACGCCCCGCTCCCGGTCCCCGGGTGGCGGGGCGTCGCGCTGTCCGGGCCGGGGGCGGCGTGAGCTCGGGCGCCTGCGGGCGGCGCGGGCATCAGCCGGCGGGGTCCGTCGGCACGACCGGGTCCGGCGCGGGCAGCGGCGAGCTCGGCGCCCCCCGTTCACCGAAGAACGACTGCGCGCAGGCGACTCCGGCGACCGCGCCCTGCGCCGCCGCCACCTGCACCAGCTGCAGCCCCGGCACGACGTCGCCCGCGGCGTACACGCCGTCCACGGACGTCCGGCCCTCGTCGTCCACGGCGACGTAGCCCTCGTCGACGAGCTCGCAGCCGAGCGCCGTCGCGAGCTCCACCCGCGGGTGGTGCGCCACGGAGAAGAACACCAGCGACGCCGGCAGCAGCCGCCCGCTCTGCAGCCGCACGCCGTCGAGCGCACCGCGGGCGCCGGTGAAGGCGAGCGCGTCCTCCTCGACCAGGTCGCACTCGTTCTCGGCGAGCTGCACGCGGCACGACTCGTCGCCCTGGAAGCGCCGCCCGTTCGTCACGACGGTCACCGACCGCGCCCAGTTCTTCAGCGTCGCGGCGAAGCCGACCAGCTGCGGGTCCCAGCCGAGCGCGACGACGTCGCGGTCTCGGGCCTCGTAGCCGTCGCAGGCCGGGCAGTGGAACACCGACGCGCCGTAGTGCGTGTCGAACCCCTCGACGTCGGGGAAGGCGTCGCGCACACCGGTCGCGAGCACCACCCGGTGCGCCAGCAGCGACCCGTGCTCCAGCTCGACCTCGAACAGCTCGCCGCGGCGGACGTCGGTGACCCGGTCGGCGCGGATCTGCGCCGTGGGATAGGCCAGCACCTCCTCGCGGCCGCGGGCGATGAGGTCGAGCGGGGTCTGCGGGTCGCGCCCGAGGTAGCCGTGCGACCGCTCGACCTGCCGTGAGCGGTAGTCGCCGGAGTCGACGACGACGACCGAGCGCCGGTAGCGCGCCAGCCAGGACGCCGCCGCCAGCCCCGCCGGCCCGCCGCCGACGACGACCGCGTCGACCTCGCGGACGTCGTCGGGCAGGCTCACCGGCGCGTCCCGGGCACGCGGCTCACACGGCCTCCAGCAGGCCGCGCTCGCGCACGGCCTCCAGCAGCAGCGTCTTGTATCCGACGTCCTCGAAGAGCACGACGATCCGGTCCCCCTCGTAGCGCATGACGACGCCGTCGCCCCACTGCGGGTGCCGCACCCTGGACTGCAGGTCGTACGGCGAGTCCGCGGCGTCAGGCGCATCGGTCGCGGTCCCCGCCTCACAGCTGTCGCAGTTGCCGCAGGGCTCGTCGAGCACCTCGCCGAAGTAGCCGAGCACGAACTGCCGGCGGCAGCCGGTCGTCTCGGCGAAGCCGCGCACCATCTCGACCCGCGACTGCTCGACCTTCCTGTGCGACTCGGCGACCTCGACCGCCTCGTGCGCGGCCTGCTTCGGCGTGAGGTCGCACTCGGCGCAGTCGATGGCGCCGTCGTCGCGGACGTGCACCGCACCGACCTGCTCGAGCAGGTTGACCAGCCCGGCGAGGCGGGTCGGCGCGACGTCCATCTCCTCGGCGAGCTCGCCCGGCTGCACCGGCTCGTGCGCGTGCCGGACGAGGGTGACGACCTTCTGCAGGGCGGTCTCGTCCGGCGTCCCGCTGGCGAAGAACTTGCGCAGCCCCAGGTCCTCCGGCCGGTAGAACAGCACGGCCGCCGCCGGCTCGCCGTCGCGGCCGGCGCGGCCGGCCTCCTGGTACCAGCTGTCGAGCGAGTCCGGGATGTCGGCGTGCAGCACGAAGCGCACGTCCGCCTTGTCGATGCCCATCCCGAAGGCGGTGGTCGCGACGACGACGTCGACGTCGCCGGCCATGAACCGCGACTGCACCCGCTCGCGCTCCTTGGCGCGCATGCCCGCGTGGTAGGCGGCGGCGTCGATGCCGTACTCCTCCAGCGCGCCGGCGAGGTCCTCGGCGCTCTTGCGCGTCGCGGTGTAGACGATGCCCGGCTTGGCCTCCCCCATCGCGCGCATGACCACGGCCTCGCGTTTGAGGTCGTCCTCGCGGAACGACTGCACCTCGATGCGCAGGTTCGGCCGGTCGAACCCGCAGACGATCTGCTCCGGGTCGCGCAGCCGCAGCCGCTCGACGATCTCGGCCCGGACGGGGGGCGACGCCGTCGCGGTCAGCGCCAGCACCGGAGGGCGTCCGACGCGCTCGGCCGCGGTGTGCAGTCGCAGGTAGTCGGGGCGGAAGTCGTGTCCCCAGGAGGAGATGCAGTGCGCCTCGTCGACGACGAACAGCGACGGCTTCGCCGCCGCGAGCTCGTCGAGCACGTCCGGCTTGGCGAGCTGCTCGGGGGCGAGGAAGAGGAACTCCACCTCGCCGGCGCGCAGCGCGGAGAACGCGCGGTCCCGCTCGGCGTCGGAGATCGCGCTGTTGGCCTGCACCGCACCGCCGGCGTCGCGGGCGAGCAGCCAGGCGACCTGGTCGCGCTGCAGCGCGATGAGCGGGCTGACCACCACCGTCGGCCCGTCGAGCAGCAGCGCCGGCACCTGGTAGATCGCGCTCTTGCCGGACCCGGTCGGCATGACGACGACGGTGTCGCGCCCGGCGACGACGGACTCCATCGCCTCGAGCTGGCCCGGGCGCAGCGTGTGCCAGCCGAAGGCCTCGCGCGCGGTGCGGCGCAGGTCGGTGCGGGTGGGGCGCTTCAGCGGAGGCTCCTGACAGGGCGGGCGCGGCAGGACGGCGACGCCCGCTCCCGGGGGAGAGCGGACGCGCTCCGGGACTACCCCGCGGCCGGCCGAGCCACTCGCTCCGTCGCGACGTCGGGGAGCGGCACCGGTGGTCATCTCGGCGGGCGCGGCGCGATACTGGCCGGCATGACCACGCCCGGCACCGGCACCGTCGTCGACCCGGACCTCGACCGCGACCCGCGGCTCGACGACGGCGACGACGAGCGCTTCAGCCACTACGTGCGCAAGGAGGACATCCTGCGCAGCGCCGTCGACGGCGTCCCGGTCACCGCGCTGTGCGGCAAGAAGTGGCTGCCCGGGCGCGACCCGGACAAGTACCCGGTGTGCCCGCGGTGCAAGGACATGATGGGCATGCTCGAGTCGATGCACGGCGGTGAGTGACCGGCGGTCGGCCCGCACGGTCCTCGCGGTCGACATCGGCAGCACGAAGATCGCGGCCGGCGTCGTCGACGGCGACGGCGCGCTGCTGCGGTCGGCGACGAGACCGACGCCCCAGGGCCCCGACGGCGAGGAGGTCTTCGCCGCGCTGCTGGACGCGGTCGCAGCGGTCGAGCCGGACGGCGTGCTGGCCTGCGGCGTCGGCACGATCGGGCCGATGACGCTGCGCGGGCAGACGGTGTCGCCGCTCAACACGCCGGGCTGGCGCGGCGGCTTCCCGCTGCTGTCACGGCTGACCGCAGCGCTGCCGGTGCCCGTCGTCGTCGACAACGACGCCAAGGCGCTCGCGGTCGGTGAGGCGTGGCGGGGCGCCGGGCGCGGCGCCGGCAGCTTCCTCGCCATGGTCGTCTCGACCGGCGTGGGCGGCGGCCTCGTCGTCGACGGCCGGCTGCTCGACGGCGTGCAGGGCAACGCCGGACACGTCGGGCACGTGGTGGTGGTGCCGGGCGGGAACGCCTGCGGCTGCGGTGGTCGCGGCTGCCTGGAGGCCGAGATCAGCGGCACCGGCATCCGCCGGCGGACGGGCCGCGACGCGCGGGAGGCGGGGCCTGACGAGGTGCACCGCGCCGGGACGCTGCTCGGGCAGGGGCTCGCCTCGGTCGTCAACCTGCTCGACCTGGCGCTCGTCGCCGTCGGCGGGTCGGTGGCGCTCGGGTTCGGCGAGCCGTTCTTCGCCGCGGCGAACGCGGCACTGCACGAGACGTCGCGGCTCGACTTCACCCGCGGCGTCCGCGTCGTGCCGGTCGGCCTCGGCGCCGAGGGGCCGCTGGTGGGCGCCGCGGCGCTGGCCTGGCGCGCGCTCGGCGTCGACGTCGGCGTGCGCTAGAGCGGTTCGCCCACCACCACCGGCTCGGGCACGAGCTCGACCCCGAAGACCTCGCGGACGCCGTCGCGCACCGCCCGCGCGACGCGCTTGAGGTCGGCGCTGGTCGCGCCACCGCGGTTCACCAGCGCGAGGGTGTGCTTGCCCGACAGCCCGGCCGGGCCGTCGAAGGCGCCGCGACCGAAGCCGGCGCGCTCGATCAGCCACGCGGCCGACGTCTTCACCCGGCCGTCCGGCTCAGGCCACTCCGGCGCCCGGGCGTCGTCGCCGAGCCGCAGGCGCACCCGCTCGCGCAGCGCCGCGGCGTCGTCCGGCGCGAGCAGCGGGTTGGTGAAGAACGAGCCCGCGCTGCGGGTGTCGGGGTCGGCGGCGTCGAGCACCATGCCCTTGCCGCGGCGCAGCGCGAGCACCGCCTCGCGGACCTCGGTGAGCGGCGCCGGCTCGCCGAGCTCGACCCCGAGCCGCCGGGCCAGCTCGGCGTACCGGACCGGCGCCGACAGCGAGCCCTCGGCGAGCGCGAACTGCACCGCGAGCACGACCCAGCGTGCCGGCGAGGCCTTGAACGCGCTGTGCCGGTAGGAGAACTGGCACTGCTCGGGTGAGAGCACCACGACCTCGCGGGCCCGCCGGTCGTAGGCGCGCACCGCGGTGACGGTCTGCGAGACGTCCTGCCCGTAGGCGCCGATGTTCTGGACCGGCGACGCGCCGACCAGCCCGGGGATGCCCGACAGCGCCTCGACGCCGACCGGCTGGTCGGCGTCGAGGCGCTGTCGGGCATCCCAGTCCTCGCCCGCGGCGGCGTCGAGCAGCACGCGGTCGCCGTCGCGCCGCCCGGCGAGCCCGCGCACGGCGATGCGCACCACCGTGCCGTCGAACCCCTCGTCCGGCAGCAGCAGGTTGCTGCCGCCACCGAGCACCAGCACCGGCTCGCCGGCGTCGTCGGCGACACGCACCGCGGTGACGAGTTCCGCCTCGTCGTAGACGGTGACGAGCCGGCGCGCCGGACCGCCGACACGCAGCGTGGTCAGCGGCGCCAGCGGCACGTCGGAGCGCTCGAGCACGACTGCGGACCCTATGCGGGCTGGGGCACGGCCAGCCGCAGCTGGCGGCGGGAGTGCCGGTAGGCCTCGCTCGTGAACAGCGCCAGCGCGATCCACACGAGCACGAATCCGACCAGCTTCACGGTCGGCATCGGCTCGTCGTACAGCAGCACGCCGATGAGGAACTGCAGCGTCGGTGCGAGGTACTGCAGGATGCCGAGCGTGGTCAGCGGCACGCGGGAGGCGGCCGCGCCGAACAGCAGCAGCGGGATCGCGGTGATGACGCCGGACGCCGCGAGCAGCGCGGCGTGCCCGGCGCCCTCGGTGCCGAACGTGCTCGCACCGGTGGCGCCGAGCCAGGCGACGTACGCCGCGGCCGGCACGAGCAGCACGAAGGTCTCGACGCCGAGCCCCTCCACCGCGCCGACCCGCGCGGTCTTCTTCAGCAGCCCGTAGGTGCCGAACGAGAAGGCGAGCACCAGCGCGATCCACGGCGGGCTGCCGTTCTCCACGGTGAGCACCACCACCGCGACGGCGGCCAGGCCGAGCGCGGCCCACTGCCCCGGCCGCAGCGTCTCGCGCAGCACCAGCACGCCCATCAGCACGGTGACGATCGGGTTGACGAAGTAGCCGAGCGAGGTCTCGACCACCTGGTCGCTCGAGACGCCGTAGATGTACGTGCCCCAGTTGACCGCGATGACGACGGCGGCCAGCACGAGCCGCCACGCCTTGCGCGGGTCGCGCAGCGCCGCGACGGCTGCGCCGGTGCGGCGCAGCACCGCCAGCAGCAGCGCCACGACGGCCAGCGACCACACGATCCGGTGCGCCAGCACCTCGACGGCACTCGACGGCCGCAGCAGCGGCCAGTACAGCGGGAACAGGCCCCACAGCAGGTACGCGCCGGCGCCGTAGAGCGTGCCCCGCCGCGTCGCCGTCACCGCGGCAACGCTAGTCGCGCGATCGCCCGCGTCGGCCGGTGGCGCTGGGGTGGGACGATGCGGCCGTGCCCGACCTCCGCCTGGCCGACCTGCCGGCCGTCGCCGAGAGCGCCCTGCCCGCGGGACTGCTCGAGCGGCTGCCGGCGACCACACCGCCACCGCCGTGGCACTGCCGGGTGCGGGCCACGGTCTGGGTGCAGCGGACGCCGTCGCCGCTGCCTCCCGGGGCGCCGTTCGCCGACCGGGCGCGCGGCGTCACGGTCGGCGCGCTGGTGGAGTACCTCGACAGCCCGGTCGGCCGGTACTCGGAGATCTTCGCCGGGCCGCTGCTGCGCGGGGCGGTCCGGCCGGTGATGCACGTGCCCTTCATCGCGGTCGACTCGGTGCCGTCGGTGCACGGCGGGCGGGCGCACTGGTCGTTGCCCAAGACGCTGGCACGCTTCGACGGCGACGTCCACGGGCGCTCGGACGTGCACGGGGACGGCTGGTCCGTCGTCGTCCGGGCCGCACCGTTGCCGGTGCCGGTACCCGTCGTCGGCACGCTGGTCGGGGCGCAGGTCGCCGGTGTCGCGCGGGCGGTGCTGCGCGGGCGCGGGCGCGCAGCCCGGGTGCGCGTCGACGCGGCCGGGCCGACGCTGTCCGGCTGGCTCGGCGCCGGGACGCACGCCGGCGTCGTCGGGACGGGCCGGATGGTGGTGCACGCCGCGCGCCCGGCACAGCCGCCTGCTCCGGCACCATGGAGGGCATGACCGACCTCGCCGCCCGCGCCCGGACGCTGCTCGACCTGCACACCGCTCCCGAGATCCTCGTGCTCGCCAACGTCTGGGACGTGGCGTCCGCGCGGGTCGTCGCGGGCACCGACGGTGTCCGCGCGATCGCCACGGCCAGTCATGCGATCTCGGCGGCGTTCGGCTACGAGGACGGCGAGAGGATCCCGCTCGACCTCCACCTCGACATGGTCCGGCGCATCGCCGACGCCGTCGACCTGCCGGTGACGATGGACATGGAGGCCGGCTACGGCGACCCGGGCGAGACCGCCCGTCGCGCGATCGAGGCCGGGGCGGTCGGCGGCAACCTCGAGGATCGGAACCGCCCGCTGGCCGAGGCGGTGGCGGCGGTCGAGGCGGTGCTCGCCGCCGGGCGCGAGGCGGGCATCGACGTCGTGCTCAACGCCCGCACCGACGCCTTCGTCGGTGCGCCGCGCGACGCCGACCGGTCCGCGCTGACGCAGCAGGCGGTCGAGCGGGGCCGTGCCTTCCTGGACGCCGGAGCCCCCGTGGTCTTCGTGCCCGGTGCCGTGACCCGCCAGGAGATCGAGACCCTGGTCGACGCGTTCGGCCCGCAGCGGCTCAGCGTCATCGCCGTGCCCCGGTTCTCGCTGCCGGTGCGCGAGCTGCAGGAGCTCGGCGTCGCTCGCGTCTCGACCGGCCCGTTCACCCAGCGGGTCGCGCTGACGGCGCTGGCGGACGCGACCGGCGAGCTGGTGGCGGGCGGGTCGCTCCCCGAGCGGGTGCGCAGCCTGCCCTAGCGCCAGACGGTGCGCACCCGGCTGGTCAGCGCGAACGGGTCGGCCCCGCGCAGCAGGTCGAGCAGCGCCTGCCCCTCCGCCGTCGTCGAGCGCACCAGCCGGCCGGGACCGGCGTGCTTCCACCACGCCACCTCGAACACGGCCACCCGGGCCTTGTTGCGGCCCAGCTCGGTCGGGACGCTGTGCCAGGCGACGGCGGCGTCGACCGGGCGGCCCAGCGCGGCGGCACGGGCCAGCCGGCGGCGGTCTCGCGTCGACGCCGGCGCGGGGAGCACGAGCCGCGAGACGAACCACCGCGACTCCCCCAGCGGGGCCAGCAGCTCCTCCAGCGACGAGGCGAACAGCCCTGCCTCCTCGGGCGGCGCGTCGAGCGTGCACGTCAGCCACCCACCGGTGCCCGCCTCCACGCGCAGCGCCTCGACACCGACCGACACGGCACCGCAGCCGTGCAGCGCGTCGGCGACGGCGGTGGCGAGCTGGCGCAGCGACGCCGTGCGCCCGTCGGAGGGCGCGTCCCGCAACGCCACCGACTGCCGCCGGTAGCGACGCGCGGCACCGGCCCCGTAGAGCACCGCGGCCGCCCCCGCACCGGCACCCACCGCCGACGGCACCGAGTGCGCCAGCCCCGCCCCGGCAGCGACGGCGGCACCGGCGAACGGCACCGGCCAGGCGCGCGAGGGCTTCAGCCGGCGCGGCAGCGGCGCGTCGGCGGCGTCGGTGCCCAGCACCTCCCGCGCCGCCAGCAGCCCGGGGGCGACGACGCCGGCGGGCAGCCCGACCTCCCGCTCGGCGCGCAGCTGCACCGTCGGCAGCTCGACGCCGCGGTAGCGCGTCCCGACCGCCCATGCCCGGCGCGCGGCGTCCCGGTCGGCGGCGCGGGCGAGCGCCCGCGCGTTCACGCCGGCCCGCTCGTCGGGTGCCGGCGGCGCGTAGGGCGACAGTGCCTCGTCGCAGTGCCCGATGCCGGACACGATGTCGCCACCCGGCGACGGCGCGAGGTGCCGGACGTGCTTGCGCGCGGCCCGCAGGTGGTCGGCGTCGCCCCGCGGGTGGCCGTCCGCGACGCACACGACGGTCCAGTTGTCGGCGACCTTGTCCGGACGGTCGGGATCCAGCCGCAGCGAGCGGCCGCGCACCTGCGACACCGACGTCGCCGTCGCGGCGCTCGACAGGTCGACGACGACGTTGAGCGCCGGGCAGTCCCACCCCTCGCCGAGCAGGCCGCGGGTGCCGACGACGCACCGGGTGCCGCCCTCGACGAGCCACGCCGTCACCAGGGCGGTCCAGACCCGCGGCGTCCACCCCGGTCCGGCGTCGAGGCGGACGACGGCGCGAACGCCGTCGAGCGGCTCGGTGACGAACCGGTCGCTCAGGCCGGCGGCCTGCACGGCGGCGGACGCACGGAAGGCGGCGACGTCGTCGCGGCGCATCGCGACCGTGCGGCCGGTGACGAGCACGGGGCGCAGGTGCGGGCCGAGCGAGCTGGCGGCCAGCGCGTGCAGGGCGGTCCGCGCCGAGCCGGGCACCGGCTCGACGCCGGCGCCCGGCGCGTCGCGCAGCCGCGACGGCGCCGTCGGCGGCCGGTGCTCGACGTCGCACAGCACCACGGCGCGCAGGTCGTCGCCGAGCACCGCGCCCTCGACGTCGAGCAGGTGCACCGCGGCGGCGGCCTTCGACGCCGAGAGCGCGCACACCCGGTCGACCGGCGACGTGGAGCTGCGCAGGCCGCGGACGGTGAGCTGGTAGCCCAGGCCGGGGAGGACCGCGCGGATGCCGGCGAGCAGCCGGGCGTCGTCGGCGTCGTCGGAGCGCATCAGGTGCTCGCGGGCGTAGGCGTCGAGCAGCACCGCCCAGTCCTCGGCGTCGGCGTCGACGCGGTGCTCCTCGCGCAGCCGCGCGCCGTCGGGCAGCTGGAGCAGGCCGGGCACCACCAGGCGCAGCGCCGCGCGGGCCAGCGCCGGCGAGTCCCGCTCGAGCTCGCGCCACGGCAGCCGGGCACCGTCCTCCTCGGTGGCGCGGACGACGAAGCGGCGGCGCAGCCACTCGGCGAACGGCACCGACCCGGCCGCCGCGAGCAGCTCGACCTGCAGGTCGGCGAACCGCGCGCGCTCACCGGCGATCCACTCGTCCTCGTCGACGGTCGGCGTGGTGACGTAGAGCAGCTCCTGGAACGGCGCGAGCTCGCCCTCCTGAACCACCGCGGCGGTCGGCACCTCGAAGTCCCGGTCGCCGAACAGCTCGTCGTGCACCGCCTGCTGGCGCGCCGTCATCTCCGCCGGCGGGGTGGCGGTCAGCCCGACGACCCAGGTGTCGTCGCCGAGTGCGTCGACGAGCGCGCGGCACAGCGCACCCCAGGTCTCGAGCAGGTGGTGGCACTCGTCGAGGACGACGGTCCACGGCCCGGTCGCCGCCGCCCGCTCCACGAGCGCCCGGCCGTTCGCGTGCAGCAGCGACAGCAGGTCGGCACCCGGCTCCCCCAGCACCGCGGCGCGGCGCTTCGCGGCGACCTTCTCGCTGGGGTCGTCGTCCTCGTCCTCGTCGTCGGCGGTGCGGTCCCACACCGACAGGGCCTGGTAGGTCAGCACGGTGACCGGGTGCTCCAGGCCGCGCGACGCCGAGCCCGGAACCGGGTGCGGCTCGCCCGGCGGCGCGAAGGCGTCCCAGGCCGCCAGCCACTGCCCCTGCACGGCGGTGTTCGGGGCGAGGACGAGCGTGCGCCGGCCGAGCCGGCGGGCGACCTCGAGGCCGAGGACGGTCTTGCCCGATCCGGGCGGCATGACGACGTACGCCCGCCGGTCCCCCGCCGCCCGCAGCTCGTCGACGGCGGCCAGGGCGAGCAGCTGGTAGCGGCGGAAGGCGCCGGGGAACGCGCAGGCGGTCCAGCCGTCGCCGTCGGCCACCCCGTCCCCCACTGCCCCGTCCTCGGTGCTCGCGGCCATCCTGCCCGAGCGAGCGCCGCCGGGGTGGGAAGAGCGCGGGGTCCAGGGTGCTTGCAGGACGAATGAGCCTGCTCGCCGCCTCCGCGTCGGGGCCGCCGGAGTACCTCTCGCAGGTCGTCGCGCTCGTCGGCGGCGCGGCCGTCATCGGCTACCTGTGCGCGCGGCTGAGGGTGGTACCGATCGTCGGATTCCTGCTCGCCGGGGTGCTCATCGGGCCGTCGGTGCTCGGCGTCGTCGACGAGCGCGAGGTGGTCGACGCCGCCGCCGAGGTCGGCGTCATCCTGCTGCTGTTCACCATCGGCATCGAGTTCTCCATCGCCCGGCTGATGGCGATCCGCCGCACCGTGCTGCTCGGCGGGTCGCTGCAGGTCGGGCTCGCCGTCGCCGTCGTGACGGCGCTGTGCCTGGCGTTCGGAGTCGACCTGCGCGCCGCGGTGTTCACCGGGCTGGTCGTGTCGCTGTCGTCGACCGCGCTCGTGCTCAAGCTTCTCGCCGACCGGGGGGCGACGTCGTCACCCGCGGGTCAGGCCGCGGTCGGGCTGCTGGTGTTCCAGGACCTCGCCGTCGTCGCGATGGTGCTGCTCGTGCCGGTGCTCGGGACGTCCGGGTCGGGTGGCGGCGGCGCGCTCGCGAGGGCGCTCGGGGTCGCCGTCGCCGTCGTCGCGGTGACGCTGGTCGTGGCCCGGCGGGTGATGCCGCGGGTGCTCGAGGCGGTGGCGCGCGCGTGCTCGCCCGAGGTGTTCCTGCTGTCGGTCATCGCGCTGTGCCTCGGCACCGCGTATCTCACCGCGATGGCCGGCGTGTCGGTCTCGCTCGGCGCCTTTCTCGCCGGACTGGTGGTGAGCGAGTCGCGGCACAGCGCGCACGCGCTCGGTGAGGTGCTGCCGCTGCAGATCATCTTCTCGGCGGTGTTCTTCCTGTCCGTCGGCACCCTGCTCGACGTCGGCTTCCTCGTCGAGGAGCCGCTGCTGGTGCTGGCCGCCGTCGCGGTGGTCGTGGTCGTGAAGGTGCTGACGACGGGCATCGCGGTGCGCGCCGTCGGGCTGCCGCTGGCGACCGCGGGGTCGGTGGCGCTGCTGCTGGCGCAGGTCGGCGAGTTCGCGTTCGTGCTCGAGGCCGCCGGCCGGGCCGAGGGCCTCTCGGTCGCCGGCCTCGGCGAGCGCGGCAACCAGGCGTTCCTCGCCGCCACCGTCGTCCTGCTCGTCGCCACCCCGGGGCTGGCCGCGCTCGGCCGCCGGCTCACCCCGCGGGCGCCTCGCCCGACCGCGGCGCCGACGGCGTCGGTACCGGTGAGCGGGTCGGTGCTCGTCTCCGGGTGGGGCCGGGCCGCCCGCGAGCTGACCCGGGAGCTCACCGCCGCCGGTGAGCTCGTCGTCGTGACGACGCTCAGTCCCGACGGCGCGGCGGAGGCCGAACGCGCCGGGCTGCGCGTCGTCCGCGGTGACTCGACGAAGCTGCCGGTGCTGCACGAGGCCGGTGCGGCCGAGGCGCGCGTCGTCGTCATCGCCGACGACGACCCCGCGCAGGCGGCACGCATCGCGGCGGTCATGCGCGGCGTCGCGACGCAGGCCGAGATCGTCGTGCTCGCTCCCGACGCCGACGACGTGCCGGTGCTGCACGACGCCGGCGCCGGCGCCGTCGTGCTGGCTCACCGTGCGGTGCACGACCGGCTGGCGGACGCCGTGCGGTCGCGGCTGCAGGCACCGCCGGCCGCGTCACGCACCGTCGTCGACACCGCGAAGGTGGTCGCCTTCCGCGCCGACCCGTCGACCGCGTGCGCGCACGCCGGCACGGCGCGGCCGGTGGTGCCCGACGCGCCCGGCTGCGTCGACTGCCTGCGCCAGGGCGCCGACGACTGGGTGCACCTGCGCATGTGCGTGGCCTGCGGCCACGTCGGGTGCTGTGATTCCTCCCCCGGCCGGCACGCCGCCGCGCACGCCCGCACCGACGAGCACCCGGTGATGTGCTCGCTGGAGCCGGGCGAGCACTGGGGCTGGTGCTACCTGGACGAGACGACGCTGCAGCCGGCCGGGGCGTGACGCCGCACCGTGCGGGCGGTGTCAGCCGGCCTGCCTGGCCAGGACGCTGACGACGTAGCGCAGGTCCATCCCGGGCTGGAACCGGGGCGGGGTGATGGTGCGGGCGGTGATGCGGCCGGTCGGGTCGAGCTGCGCGGGGTCACCCCAGGGACGCTCGGGCAGGTGCAGGATCGGGACGCCGTCGGCGGTGCTGACCTCGAGCCTGCGGTCGGGGTGCAGCACGAGCCGGAACCCCTGGCTGTGGATGAGCGTGTGGTGCCGGCTGCAGACCAGCACGAGGTTGTCGATGTCGGTGGGGCCGCCGTCTCTCCAGTAGACGACGTGATGGCCGTGCAGCTTCTTGTGCCGAGTGCAGCCGGGGAAGCGGCAGCGCTCGCCGTCGATGGTGCCGAGCAGCTCGCGAAGGCTGGTGCTGACCTCCCGCTGGGTGCGGCCCAGGTCGAAGCGGCGCAGGTCAGCGGCGGTGACCGGGCG
Organism: Mycobacteriales bacterium; assembly: GCA_035554015.1. Lineage (GTDB taxonomy): Bacteria > Actinomycetota > Actinomycetes > Mycobacteriales > SCTD01 > DATLGD01. The sequence goes on along the minus strand of DATMJH010000522.1, from coordinate 5,042 downwards.
CAGCCGGACCGTGCCACCTCGGCCGGGCAGGGTCTTCATCACGGTGGTCAGCGAGGTGGGGGGCAGCAGCTCGCCGTCGCGCAGCCGGCCCCAGCCGGAGAGGGGGTCGACATTCGCCGTGAGCCGGTAGCGGGTGCGCCGCGCGGTGTCGGGCGTCGTGGCGGTCGTGGCCAGCGTGTCCCGCGCCATGGCCAGCAGCGCGTCGCCGTCGGTGACCTTCGGCACGGCGGGCTGCCGGTTCGGGGTGCCGGTGGGCACGCCGTGCTCGCGCCACCACTGGGCCTGCCGCTCGTGGTGCCTGCAGCACGGCCGGGACGTTCCCGCGGGAACGTCCGTCACCGCGTCGTCGGCCCCGGCGTCCGGCGTTCCCGCGGGAACGTCTCCACCGTCGCCGGCAGCGGGCATCTCGGCGCCGGCCGGCGTTCCCGCGGGAACGTCCCCGGCCCTCTCGTCGTCCGCCTGGGCCGCGGCGGCGCGGTGGCGCTCGAGCTCGGCGCGCTTGACCTCGAACGCGGCCTCGACGACGGGCGCGACCTCGGCCCTCGCGTAGACGGTCATGACCAGGTTGCCGTCGTCGTCGTAGCTCTTGCGCGTACGCACCAGCCACTCGGCGCGCTCGCAGTCCTCCGGCACGTCGTCGACGGCCTGCGCGCGGCGCAGCCCGCGGACCAGCTTCTCGATCTGCGCGCCGGAGGTGCTGCGGGCGACGTCGACCCAGTCGATACCGTCGTCGGCACGCGCCACCCGGGTGATCGCCCGCACCTGCGACCACGACATCAGCCCCTGCCCGAACGCCTGCGCCACGACCGGCAGCTCGCGCAGCTGCCGGGCGACCCGCACGCGTTCTCGGGCGGCGCCGGGCGCCAGGCCGATCTTCCAGCTCAGCCACTGCGCGCACGACAGCATCCCCACGCCACCCCAGCCGCCGCGCTCGTCGAACTCGCCGATCCAGGCCAGCAGCTCGGCCTCAGCAGCGGCGATCCGACCGGCCCGCAGGCAGATCCCGTCCGCCAGCTCATCGATGCTCAGGTGCGAAAGACTCGTCATTGCAGCAACTTACGAGCTCCCACCGACAGAACCGACATGGGTTCGGCTCCCGTCGGAGGGACCTCGCGCTTCGCGTGGCTGTGGCGCTCTGCCGCGATGGAGCCGCGCCTGCCTACTGGCTCGGCGCGCGGAGGGACGCCGCTGAGCGAGCCGCGGTAGCCTGAGCGGGTGTCGCGACTCGCTCACGTCGTCCTGCGTCGCGGACTTCACGACCGGTCCCGCGATGCGGAGTACTGGCGCAGTCGGCCGCCAGCCGAGCGAGTCGCCGCCGTTGAACATCTGCGCCGGCAACAGCACGGGGAGAGCGATGCAGCTCGACCGCGACTTCAGAGAGTTTCTCGAGTGCTTGGCCGGACATGAGGTCCGCTTCCTCGTCGTCGGTGGCTACGCCGTGGCGGCCCACGGTCACCCTCGTTACACCGGCGACCTCGATCTCTGGGTCTGGACGAGCGCGGAGAACGCCGAGAGCCTGCTGAGGGCACTGGACGAGTTCGGCTTCGGATCCGTGGGCCTGGTCGCGGACGACTTCACCGAGCCAGACCGTGTCGTGCAGCTGGGCTATCCACCCGTCAGGATCGACCTGCTGACGTCGATCGACGGCGTCGAGTTCGAGGCGTGCTTCGCCCGTCGCGTCGAGATCGTCGTCGATGGTCTTCCGGTGCCCTTCATCGCCTTGGAGGACCTGCGCCGAAACAAGGCCTCCAGCGGACGGCCGCAGGACGTCGCCGACCTCGCCGCGCTGGCCGAGTGAGGCCAGACCTGCAGCACCACGACCGGCGTTTCACCCCGCTCGATATCGTCCCGGCATGGACCTGCCGGGCGGCGTCGTGCACGGGCTCCCCGAGGATCTGCAGACGGCCCTGCTCGGCAACCGGACCGCGCTCGCGGCCTGGAAGGACATCACGCCGCTCGCCCGCAACGAGTTCATCTGCTGGGTCGAGGACGCCAAGCGGGAGGTGACGCGGCAGCGGCGCATCCGCCGCACCCAGGAGGAGCTCGAGGAGGGCATGCGCCGGCCGTGCTGCTGGCCCGGCTGCACGCACCGGGAGCGCACCGGCCGCGCCTGACGACGCGGCGCCCGGTCAGCGCAGCGCCGCGGCCAGCTGCGGGAACACCTTGGCGACCTTCGCCGTGAGGTAGTCGCCGTAGACGCCGTCCCAGGCGTGCACGCTCTGCCCGTCCCAGCGGGAGGAGGGGTCGTCCGGCAGCCCGCTGAAGACCGACTCGGGCAGCGGCGTCACCCTGGCGTCCCACGACGGGTCGACGAACAGCGGGAACGACACGCGGTCGGCGCCGCTGAGGTTGCGCACCCGGTGCGGGTTCGACCGGTACCCGCCGCGCGTCATCCGCTCGAGCATGTCGCCGATGTTGACGACGAACACCTCCGGGTCGGCCGGGACGTCGATCCAGCTGCCGCCGCTGCGCACCTGCAGGCCGCCGTGGTGGTCCTGCGCGAGCAGGGTGACCAGGCCGTAGTCGGTGTGCTCGCCGACGCCCCACGACTCGGTGTCACCGGGCGGGTAGTGGAAGACGCGGAACAGCACGGTCGGATCCGCCGTCAGGTGCCGCCGGAACCAGTCGCCCTCCAGCCCGAGACCGAGCGCGATGCCGCTGAGAACGGCCTGGCCCAGCGCCGTCACCCGCTCCATCCACTCGAGCACGACCGGACGCAGCTCTGGTGGGTGGGCGGGGAAGAGGTTCGGCCCGTGCAGCGGGGTCCCGGCCACGACGCGCGGGTCGCTGCCGGCCAGCTCGGTGCCGAAGTAGACGCCCTCCTTGCGATCCGGCCGGCCGGACGTCAGCTCACCGCCGACGGGGAACCAGCCGCGCCAGGCGACGCCGCCGCGGTCCATCGCGATCTCGGCCTTGGTCTCGTCCGGCAGCGCGAAGAACTCGCGGGAGAGCTGCTCGAGCCGGTCGCGCAGCCGGCGGTCGACGCCGTGCCCGGTGACGAGCAGGAAGCCGGTGTCGCGGCACGCCGCGTCGATCTGCCGGCCGACCGCCGTGCGCTGCGGGTCGCTCGAACCGGGATCGAGCAGTGCGGACACGTCGACCAGCGGGAGGCCCGTCATGCCGACAAGGGTCGCAGGTGGCGCCGACCGGCGGTCTCAGGAGCCCCGCCGCCGGGGCGCGGGCACCTGCCAGCCGCGCGTCAGCCCGAGGATCCGCAGCCCGGCGATGAGCACCACGCAGCCCCACGTCGTCACCGGGCCGGTGAGCCCGGCGGAGTCCGCCAGCGCGTAGAGGGTGACACCGAGCAGCGCGGGCGTCGCGTACCACTCGCGCTCGGCGAACAGCCGCGGCTGCTCGCCGGCGAGCAGGTCGCGCAGGACACCGCCGCCGACGCCGGTGACGACGCCGACGATGACGGCGGTCAGCGGCGTCGTCCCGAGCGCGAGCGCCTTGAGCGTCCCGGCGACCGCGAACAGGCCGAGGCCGGCGGCGTCGAGCAGCAGCACGCTGCGCTCGATCCGCGCCACACCCGGGTGGAAGAAGAACGTGATCAGCCCGGCGGAGACCGCCGCCGTGAGCAGCCGCCAGTCCGAGACACCCACCGGCGGGACGGCACCGATGAGGACGTCGCGGACGATGCCGCCGCCGAGCCCAGCGGCGGCCGCCAGCATGACGACGGACAGCACGTCGAAGGACTTCCGGACGGCGAGGAGCCCGCCCGAGAGAGCGAAGACGAAGACGCCGAGCAGGTCGAGGGCGAGCAGCGGCCAGGTCGGCGCGGACGTCATCGCGGCGACGGCACGTGGGGCGGCACGCACGGAGGCTAGAACGATCCGGCCGGACGTCAGCCGATCGGCGCCGACCGTGGGACGATCGGGCGGTCCGCACCGCGGATGCACGGCTCGGGGCAGGACCGGCGCCGCCGGAGGCCCCGTCAGCGCTGGAGCACGCCATGAGCAAGGACAAGGGCGGCCGAGCCGCCAAGAAGCCCAAGGCCGCGAAGAACATCAAGATCAAGGGGCAGACGCCCGCGCAAGGCAGCGGAGCGGTCAGCGACAGCATGGCCAAGAGCAAGGGCTGACCGGAGCGCCACCCCGCGGGGATCACCCGCGCCGATCTGCACACGATCTCCACATCGCGCTCGCCCGTCGACCACGGCGCGCGCCCTACGGTCGCTGCGTGCCGCCGCTGCCGATGGTCCTCGTCGTCGAGGACGAGCCGACGCTCGCCGCGGCCGTGGCCGCGCGGCTGCGTGCGGAGGAGTTCGAGGTGCAGGTCGCGCCCGACGGGCACGCTGCCCTCGCAGCGGCGCAGGCGGCACCGCCGGACCTCGTCGTGCTCGACCTCATGCTGCCGGGCATCGACGGGCTGGAGGTGTGCCGCCGACTGCAGGCGACGCGGCCCGTGCCGGTGCTGATGCTCACCGCGCGCGACGACGAGGCGGACCGCGTCATCGGCCTCGGGGTCGGTGCGGACGACTACCTCACCAAGCCGTTCGGCATGCGCGAGCTCGTGGCGCGGGTGCGAGCTCTGCTGCGGCGGGTCGACCGGGCCCGCGAGCTCGCCGCCACCGGTGCGGCCGCGGCGGCGCTCGAGCTGGGGACGCTGCGCGTCGACCGGGCCGCCCGCCGGGTCTCGCGCGACGGTGCCGAGGTGCACCTGACGCCGACCGAGTTCGACCTGCTGGTCTGCCTCGGTGAACGGTCCGGCCAGGTGCTGACCCGCGAGCAGCTGCTGGCGCGGGTGTGGGACTGGCCCGACGCATCCGGCACGCGCGCCGTCGACAGTCACGTCAAGACGCTGCGGCGCAAGCTCGGCGCCGACGTCATCCGCACGGTGCACGGCGTCGGCTACGCGCTGGAGGTGCCGGGTGAGTGACCTGCGCCCGCTCGACCGGCTGCGCTCGATCAAGGTGAAGCTCGGGTTGCTCGTGGCGGTGTCGTGCGCCGCGACGGCGTTCGTCACGTACTACGGACTCGTCGTGCTCGGCTGGTGGCCGCGCTACACGCTGCCCGTCGCGGTGCTCGTCGCGCTCGCCGTCA
>DATMJH010000521.1:0-7934 GCA_035554015.1 Mycobacteriales bacterium | reverse complement strand
GGCTTCCCGACGATCACCGGGTGGATGAACTCGACGGCGACGTGCTGCGCGTGGTGCGGCCAGGCCGGCGAGGCGCACCACAGCGTGCCGCCCGCGTGCAGCCGCCGGGCCAGCAGCAGCGCCGCGCCCGCGACGTCGTCGGCCAGGCCCGCCGGCAGGTCGCCCACGGCGTCGGGCCCGGCCAGCGCAATGCCCCGATCGCTCACGGCTGCGCCCCGGCCACCGGTTCCCCGTCGAGACCCTCGACGGCCGCGGCGTAGTCGGTCAGCTCCTGCTCGTACATCTCACCGAGCGCGCGCAGCGCGTCGAGGGTCTCGCGCGCCTCGTCCTCGTCGATCTTCGCCATCGCGAACCCCACGTGGACGAGGACCCAGTCACCGACCCGCGCGGCGTCCGGTCCGTCGAGCCCGATCAGCGCGATCGACACCTCCCGGCGCACGCCCTCGACCTCGACCTTCGCCCGCAGCTGCGCCGGGTCGTGGACCTCGACGATCTGGCCGGGGATGCCGAGGCACATGGCGCCTCCTGTTCGCTGCGGGTTCCACGGCGACCATAAGCCTTCCGGTAGGTGTGTGGGGCCGCTACCGGGTGCGGACGTGCCCGCACCTCTACAGTCCGCGCATGCGGGTGGCCTTCGTGGGCAAGGGCGGCGCCGGCAAGTCGACGCTGTCCGGCACGTTCGCCCGCGTCCTCGCCGCCACCACCACCGACCGGGTGCTCGCGCTCGACTCCGACCCGATGCCCGGGATGGCCTTCGCGCTGGGCGTCGCCGGCTCCGAGGCCGGGCTGCCCGACGACGTCGTCGAGCCGCACGCCGGGCAGGACGGTCGCACGCGGTACCGGCTGCGCGTCGGGCTCACCGGCACCGACGTCGTCGAGGCCCACGCGGTGCGCGCCTCGGACGGCGTGCGCTTCCTCCAGCTCGGCAAGGCGCGGGGGCCGCGATGGGACAACACCCGCCCGCACTTCGCCTTCCAGCGGGTGCTCGACGACCTGCCCGGCGCGGGTTGGAGCGTCGTCGGTGACCTGCCGGGAGGGACGCGTCAGCCGTTCATGACGTGGGCGCGCTGGGCCGAGGTCGTGGTCGTGGTCGTCGAGCCGACACCGGCGTCGCTGCTCACCGGACGGCGGCTGGCCCGGCTGTCGAGTGCCGGCCAGGGACAGCGCGTGCTCGCTGTCGCCAGCAAGACGCGCGACCCGGCCGACGGGCGGACCGTCGCCGAGCGGACCGGGCTGCCGCTGGCCGGCTGCGTGCCCTTCGACCCCGGTCTCGCCGAGGCCGACCGGCGCGGGCTCGCCGTCCTGGACGCCGACCCTGACGGGCCGACGGCGACGGCGGTACGGTCGCTCGTCGAGTCCCTCCGGCGGACGGAGCAGGGATGAAGGCCAGGGCATGAAGGTCGCCGTGGTCGGCAAGGGCGGGTCGGGCAAGACGACGACCGCCGCGGTGCTGGCCAGGACGGCGGCGCGCGCCGGCCACCCGACGCTGGCCCTGGACTGCGACAGCAACCCCAATCTCGGCATCTCGCTCGGCCTGGGCGAGGCCGCGACCGAGCGCCTGGTGACGGTGCGCGAGGCGGTCGACGCCGGCGCCGAGCCGCATGCCACGGACGCCGACGAGCTCGTCGAGCGGTTCGGCGCGCCGGCACCGGACGGCGTCCGGCTCGCGGTGGTCGCGGCGATCCAGAACCCCGAGCCGGGCTGTCCATGATGCGGCGTCTCACCTGAGCAGTTGCTCGGGCAGCTGGAACGCCCCGGCCGGGTCGTCGTCGCCGACTTCGAAGCGGGTCTGGGCACGGTGCTGCGGCTGAGCCGCGACCCGGGCTCGCCGGTGCGGGTGGACGTCGTCGTGGTGGTCGTCGAGGCGACCCGGAGCTCGATCGACGTCGGGCGCCGGGCCGTCGAGGCCGTCACGGCGGGCGGCCTGGGACGCGTCGTCGTCACGGGCAACCGCATCGACGGCGCGGACGACGCCGCCCGGGTGCGGCAGGCCTTCCCGGGCCTGCAGCCGGTGATCGTGCCGCACGAGCCGGCCGTGGTGGCGGCCGAGCGGCAGGGGCGGGCGCCACTCGACGCCGCACCGGACTCACCCGGCGTCCGGGCACTGGTGGGCCTGGCCGAGCGAGTGCTCGCGGGGGCCTGAGCCGCTCAGCCGGCTGTCGCGTCGACCGCGTCGAGGACGGTGTCGAGCGCCTCCCGCACGGCCGCCCCGACCGGCGCCAGGGCGACCGAGCCGGAGCGGTCGGCCGCGGCCACCTGCGGGTCGTACGGCAGGACGCCGGCGACGGCGATGCCCGCCTCCGACAGCGCCTCGCGCAGGAACCGCTCGTCGTCACCGGGCCGGGCCTTGTTGCCGACGGCCAGCACGTGTGGGATGCCCAGCTCGGCCGCCAGCGCGGCGGTGCGCGCAGCGGTCAGCACCGACTTGCGGGTCGGCTCGCAGACGACGAGCAGCAGGTCGGCGTGCGCGAGCGTGCCGCCGGACCGGCTGAGGTGCTCGAGCCCGGCCTCCATGTCGACGAGCGCCACGTCGACGTCCGCGAGCGCGTCGGCGAGCAGGCTGCGGACGGAGGCGTGGCCGCTGCACGTGCAGCCGGCTCCCGCCGCCGCCACCCTGATGGCCGACAGCAGGGTCGGGCCGGCCGGCGTGGGTCGGCCGTACTCGGCGACGAGGTCGGCCGCCGCCGTGGTGCCGCCGGCGCCGACGACGGCACTGCGCGGCAGCACCGGCACCGCCTCGGTGTCGGCCAGCGACAGACCGAGCGACAGGCCCAGGTTGGGGTTGGAGTCGGTGTCGATCGCGACCACCCGGCGACCACGCTCGGCATAGGAGCGCGCCAGCAGGCCGGCGACGGTGGTCTTGCCGACCCCGCCCTTGCCCACGACTCCGAGCTTGAGCCGCATCCTCGGTGCGACGGCGGTCATGCCGGTCCTCCTCCAGCCCAGGGCGGCGATCGGTAGTGGCGCAAATCACCTACCGGGGGCACACTGCCACCACTGGTGTCGCACCGTCGACCGGCAGGAGCAGGACGTGGTCGTCCTCTGGGTCATGAGCATCCTCGGGCTCGTCGTCGTCGCACCGGTGGTCGTGGCGCTCGCGAGCTACGTCATCCGGCCGGCGAGGGAGTGCGCGCGCTACGCCGACGACATCCTCGAGCACGGCGTCGGCATCACCGCGGCCCTGGAGCCGGTGCCGGCGCTGCTCACCACCCGTGAGCTGGTCGGCGAGGTCACCGAGAACGCCGTCGCCTACGTCGACGCGCTGCGGCGCGTCGTCGCCGCCCGCTGAAGGAGCGCCCGTGTCCACAGCAGCAGTGCTCGCCCTCGTGGTCGCCGGCGTGCTGGTCGCCGCGCTCGCGTTCTACCTGCTCTGGGTGGTGGTGATCCTGCGGCAGCTGACCGACACCCTCGGCAAGGTCCAGTTCGGGGTGTCGGCCATCGCGCACCGGGTGCAGCCGGTCGAGCAGGTGGTCACCGAGATCAACGCCGACCTCGGGGCGGTCGCCGACGCGCTCGAGCAGCTCGCCGACGACGTGCGGCCCCTGCGCAGCACCCGCGCGTCATGACCGCCCCGACCACACCAGGAGGCCGCACATGACGGTGGAGTTCCGGTGCGCGGACGTCGGCGTCGCCTGCAAGAACGTCGCCCGGGCGGAGGACGCCGACGCCCTCGTCGCAGCCGTCGCCGAGCACGCACGCACAGCGCACGGCGTCGAGCTGAACCAGACCCTGGTCGACTACGCCGTCACCAAGGTGCGGCCGGCGGGTGGCTGAACCCGCGGCCGACGCGTCGCTCACGTCGTTCACCGACGCCTCGCTGGCCCGGCTGGGACCGCTGCTGGACCGGCTGGAGGAGCTGCTCGGAGAGGTCGAGCAGCTCGACGAGCCGCTGCGGGACAGGGTGTTCGAGCTGCTCGACGGGGTCGACGCCGTGCACCGGCTGGCCCTCGTGCGCCTGGCCGACGCTCTCGGCCCGCAGCTGTCGTCGCTGCGCGGCGGCGACCCCGCGATCGACTGGCTGTTCCAGGCCTACGGCGTCGGGGTCGACGACCTGCACGCGGCCGACGCCGCGCTCGACCAGGTGCGGCCGTACCTGCACGAGCACGGCGGGGAGGTCGAGGTCCTCGGCGTCGAGCGCGGTGTGGTGCGGGTGCGGCTGAGCGGGGCCTGCTCGGGCTGCACGTCGGCGTCGCAGACGCTGCGCCACGGCGTCGAGGAGGCGCTGCGTGAGGGACTGCCCGGGTTCGTCGCGATGGACGTCGCCCCCGACGACGGCGCCGCGCCGCACCCGCCGCCGACGCAGGTGCTGCTGCAGATCACTCCCCGGCCGGCCTGAGCCGCGCCGCGTCAGGACGTGGCCGGTGCGTGCTCGGCGAGCAGCCGACGCACCTCGGCGACGGCGGCCGGCACCGCCCGGCGGGCTGCCGGCGACAGACCCTGCCGGGGCTGCTCGGTGTCGGTGCTCTGGACCCCCACCAGCAGGGTGGTGGCAGGGAGAACGCCCAGGCCCAGGGCGACCATGAGCGCGCGCGACGGAGTGGCCAGGTGCATGTCTGCCAGCTCGTCGCGCCGCCGGTCGACCGGCAGGGTCGAGACGTCGAGCACGTCCGGCCGCTGCACGACGACGCTGCCCGCCGGGCGGCCGAGATCGACGGCGTCGACGACGAGCAGCACGTCGACGCCGTCCATCAGCTCCTGCACCAGGTGGATGCCGCCGATGCCCACCTCGAGGACCCGGACGCCGGGTGGCAGCGGCTCGGCCCGCAGTGCCTCGGCCACTGCCGGGCCGACGCCGTCGTCGCCGCGCAGCACGTTGCCGAAGCAGGCCACGATCGCGCTCACCGTGGAAGGGTAGGCGGGTGGCGGCATCCGAGCAGGAGGTGCTGCGCGAGCGGCTGCGGCGGTACCCGCCGGACCGCTACCCGGTGCAGCACGCGACGACGTGCTTCCACCTCGGGTCGGTGCTGCTGCACGCCGGCGAGGTCGGTCCGGCGGTGGAGTCGCTGACCGCCGCGCGCGAGGGTTTCGCGCAGGCCGGCATGCGGCTGGAGACGGCGAAGACGACGGTCATGCTCGGGATCGGGCTGCGGGCCGCCGGCCGGCTCGACGACGCGGCCGGCGCCTTCTCGACGGCGGAGCGGACGCTCGCCGAGCTCGAGCAGCCGGCGGAGCAGGCCGCCGCGGCCTACAACCTCGGGCTGGTCCGGCAGGACGACGGTGACCTCGACGGCGCGCTGCGGGCGTGGGCGTCGGCGCGCGAGACGTTCCTGTCCGCCGGCCGCCCGGCGCAGGCTGCCGCCGCGGCCCGCGAGTCCGGTGCGGCGCTGCTGGCTCGAGGCGAGGTCGACCGGGCGCTGCCGCTGCTCGAGGAGGCCGCGGCTCTGGCCGAGCGCGCCGGCGACGACCCCGGCGCGGCTGCCGCCGGCAACGCGCTGGGGCTGGCGCACCTGGCCGCCGGCGCCCCCCTCACCGCCGCGCGCGTGCTCCGCCGGGCCCTGGGCTTCGCTCCCCGCACCGTCCGGCCGGCCCAGCACGCGATGGTCAAGGCGAACCTCGCGCTGGCGCACGAGCAGGCAGGTGACCTGCCGCGGGCGCGGCTGGCCGCTCGCCAGGCGCTGGTCGTCGCCGGCGCCGATGCACCGGTGCGCGCGCAGGCGCGCGCGGTGCTGGAGCGGCAGCCGGCCCCGGCGCACGAGGACCTGCTCGCCGTCCTGGACGACGGCGAGCGCGGGGACCAGGTCGCGGTGCTCCGCGAGGAGGTGCTGCGCGCCGTCGAGCTGCCGGCAGCGGATCGGGTCGCTCTCGTCGGCGGCTTCCTGGACGGGGTACTCGCCCGTCCGGACCGCTGCTACGAGCTGGCCCGCAGCCTGCTCGAGGCGGTGCTGGAGCAGCCGCCACGGCCGTACGAGGCGATGGTGTCGGCGGTGGTCGACTCCTGCGCCGCGCGCCCGGACGCCGACGCCGAGCGGGTCCGCGCCGTCGTGGCCTCGGCGCTGGCCCGCTTCGCCCTGCCGCAGTGGCAGCGGATGGTCGCGAGCCTGAATGCCGCAGCCGCGGCCACCGGGCAGCCTGCGGCATGGCGTTGACGCCCGATCTCGACGCCGACGCGCTCGCGTCGGCGCTCGGCGACCGCCCGATGCGGACCTACCCCGCGCTGCTGTCCACCGAGCCGGCGGCCATGGCGTGGGCGCGCGAGGGATGCCCGTCCGGAGCGGTCGTCGTGGCCGACTACCAGGCGTCGCCGCGCGGCCGGGCAGGGCTGCCCTGGACCGTCACGCCCGGCCGAGGGCTGGGTTTCACGCTGCTGCACCGTCCCGCCGACCTGGTGCCGGAGCGGGAGGGCTGGCCGTACATCGCCGCCCTGCTCGGGCTGCGGGATGTCCTCGCTGCCGACGGCGGCAGTGTGACCTGGCCCGACGCAGTGCTCCGGGCGGACGGTGAGGTCGCGGCGCGGCTCGGCGTCTACGCCGAGCTCGGACCCGGGCGGGTCGAGTGGGTGACCGTGACGGTGCTCGTGGAGGACGCCGTCCCGCCGCGCGGCGCGCTGCTGGCCCGGGTGCTCGCCGCGGTCGAGCGGCGTCTGACCGAGCCGGCCGACCGCGTCCTCGCGGACTACCGCCCGCACTGCGTGACGCTCGGGCGCTCGGTGCGAGCCCGGCTGATCCCGCTGGGCCCCGACGGCCCCGAGGTCGTCGGCGAGGCCGTCGACGTGCTCGCCGACGGCGCGCTGGTGGTGCGCACCGCGCGCGGCCACCGGGTGGCCGTGCCACCGCAGAACCTGGGGCTGCTCGAGGAGCCGCAGGGCCCTGTCGAGCCGCCGGAGCACCTGCTCGGGACGGCGCGCCGGCAGCCGCCGGCGCCGTAGACCGGCAGCTCACCTGCGCCAGGCGCGCCAACGCCCGACCCTCTGGTGAAGGAGACCTACAGGTCCCTTCTGGCACCTCCGGAGGTGTCCGTGGCGGACTGACACGGGCTCAGAATCATCGCCGGGTCACAGCGGAGAACGGCCCCTACCGCCGGTCGCTCACTACTCGGTTGGCGGCGCGGGGAGGTGCTTCACGTACTTCCAGGCCCGATGACGGTCGTGCTGCGTCAACCGCTTGTCCTGCGCCGCCCTCCGCAGGGCGACGGCTACGTCGTCGGTCCATACGCCGCTGTCAACCCAGTCGAGTGCGCCCTTGGCCCAGTGCGACCCCCACTCCGGCCGGAGCGCGAACACGACTAGTTCGCCTGCCTGGTCGTCGTCTAGGTCGGACTCCTGTCGCGGACGCAGCAGGTGCGTCATCCACGGCCGCAGATCCTCCACGGCATCGACGGTAACGCCGGACTGCCTCTGTCGGAGGCGTGTAGCGGCCCTTACCCGCGTTCGACGGCCCGGCAGACGATGCCTCGCCGCCCGGTTCAGGCAGACTTGATGAGATGTCGGAAGTGGAGGCGGCGCGGGGACGTCTGTGCAACCTCAGCCTCGGTGGGGGCGCGTTACGGGTGCTGGGTGCGCCAACGGCCGCGACCCGGGAGCTCCAGCTCTCCGCCGAGGGCGTCACCATCGCGCTGGCCGCCGGCACCCTCTCTTTCAGATGGCGCGATGTCGCTGACGAGGGCCCGATTCTGTACCTCACCCACAGGGCGGGGATGTCCAAGAAGCGCCGGTTCGTCATCGCGCTCTGCGGCCTGATTGCGACTGGGAGCGGCGTCACGTTCGAAGAGGAGGGGACCTGCTACCTGGACCTTGGGCGCCATGGCTGCTTCGACCTGGGCAATCCGCTCAAGGACTGTGACCGGCGACAGGCTCAGGTGCCGCCGCGCTGGATGTCCTTCGCGAGTCTGCGTGCTCGGTGCGTATGGCGGCGCGACTGGGCCGCTACCCGTAGGCCGTTGAGCGCCGCCTCCATCGCTGTCGGCGAGCCCACGAAGTCCACGAGCCCGTAGCGGTG
>DATMJH010000520.1:0-4173 GCA_035554015.1 Mycobacteriales bacterium | reverse complement strand
ACACGACGGCGGTCTGCACGTCGTCGGGGCCGAGGCCGGACTGCGCCCACAGCTGGTCGGCGACGAGCCCCATCTCGGGCAGGCCCGTGATGTCGTCGCGGTAGTAGCTGAGCATCGACTCCTGCCCGCGGGCCGCGCCCTGCGCAGCACCGGCGACGACGGCCGGCGGGTGCGGCAGGTCGCGCGCGCGCTCGGTGCTCGTGACGACGAGCGCCTGGCCGCCGTCGGTCTCCTGGCAGCAGTCGAGCAGGTGCAGCGGCTCGACGATCCAGCGCGACGCCTGGTGCTCCTCGAGCGTGATCGGCTTGCCGTGGAACCACGCCTTCGGGTTGGTGGCCGCGTGCTTGCGGTCGGCGACGCTGACCCGGCCGAAGTCCTCGCTCGTCGCGCCGTACTCGTGCATGTAGCGCGTCGCGAACATGGCGACCCAGGCGGCCGGCGTCATGAGACCGAAGGCGCCGGCCCAGCCCATCGCGATGCCCTCGGACGTCGGCTCCGTGCGCACCGCGCCGCTGCCGAACCGGTGGCCGCTGCGCTCGTTGAAGGCGCGGTAGGCGACGACGACGTCGGCCACTCCGGTGGCCACCGCCATGGCGGCCTGCTGCACCGTCGCGCAGGCCGCTCCCCCGCCGTAGCCGATCTTCGAGAAGAACGTGAGGTCGCCGAGGCCCGCGGTGCGCGCGACGTTGATCTCGGAGTTGGTCTCCATCGTGAACGTCGTGAGGCCGTCGACGTCGCGCGGCTCGAGCCCGGCGTCCTCGACGGCGGCACGCACGCACTCCGCGGCGAGCTGCAGCTCCGAGCGACCGCTGCTCTTCGAGAACTCGGTGGCGCCGATGCCGACGACGGCGGCCTGGCGCGACAGGCTCACGGCAGCACCACCGTCACGGTGCCGGTGACGTGATCGCCGAGGCGATTGGTGCCCCGCACCCGCACGACGACCTGGGTGCCGCCGGCGACGTCCTGCACGTCGTCGACGACACCGGTGAGGGTGAGGGTGTCGCCGGCGTAGTTCGGCACGCCGAGCCGGATCGCGGCCTTCTTCACGACGGCGTCCGGGCCGGTCCAGTCGGTAACCAGCCGGATGCAGTAGCCGTTGGTGGTGAGGATGTTCGTGAAGATGGTCTTCGAGCCGCGCTGCTGCGCGGCGGCGATGTCGTGGTGCACGTCCTGGTAGTCGCGCGTGGCGATCGCCGTCGAGACGATGGTGCGCACGCTGGCCTCGACGACGAGCGACGGCAGCTCGTCACCGACCTGCGGCGTGCGCACCGGCCGCTCCTCCGTGGCGGTCACCGGGCGACCACACGGAAGGTCGGGCGGAGGTCGCCGCCGGGCACGGTCGCGAACTCGAGCTGCACGGGCGCGCCGATGCGCACGGCGTCACGGTCGGCGCCGGGCGTCAGCTCGCTGATCATCCGCACGCCCTCCTCGAGCTCGACGAGCAGGACGACGTGCGGCAGCTCGACGCCGGGCAGTGGCGGGTAGTGGTGCACGACCGAGCTGTAGACCGTGCCGCGGCCCGACGCCACCACCCAGCCCTGGTCGGTGCTGCCGCACCGGTCGCACATCGGTTGCGGCGGGTGGCGCAGCACGCCGCACCCGCCGCACTGCTGGATGCGCAGCTCTCGCTGCTCGACGCCGTCCCAGAAGAAGGCGTTGTCGCGGCCGACCGGCGCGGGTGCGCGGACGCCGACGTCCGGGGGCTCCTGTGCGGGTGGCTTGAACTTCAGCAGCCGCATGCGGCCGACGCCGACGACCTCGCCGTCGTCGGCGAGGTAGTCGTAGCGGACGGTGGTGAAGACGCCGACGCCGAGCGCGGTCGTCTTCTCCGGCGACAGGTCCTCCGCGGTGGTGCGGACGCTGACCCGCTCGCCGTGGTGCAGCTCGCGCAGGTACTCGTGCTCGTAGTTCACCGCGACGACCGAGGTGTAGCCGGCGGCGTCGAGGCGCTTCAGCACCTCGTCGTTCGGGCTCGGCTGCGCGGGGTCGCGCGGGGCGTCCATGACCCAGGTCTGCAGCATCGCCGGCGGCGCGATCAACTGGCCGCGGTGTGACGCCGCGGCGTACGCCTCGTCCAGGTAGGCGGGGTTGCGGTCCTCCAGCGCCTGCGACCAGTGGTGGACCATCGGCAGGTTGACCGGGTCGCGACCGGTGCGGAGCGGGCCGGGAGGACGGCCGACGAACTCCGCGGCCTCGGCGAGCAGCGCGGCGGCGTCCGTCGCGACGTCCACGGCGCTCCTCCCCTGCACAGACCGTGACGCTACGGGCGCGTCGGCGAGCCGGTCAAGAACGTGTTCTAGTCCGCGTCCCGCTCAGGACGGTGGACCTCAGACTAGAACACGTACTAGTTTTCTGTCTGCGCCGGTACGGGCCGGCCCTGTCTGCTGAGGAGCTCCCAGATGACCGAGCCGGTGATCGTCGAGGCCGTGCGCACGCCCATCGGGAAGCGCGGCGGGGCCCTCGCGGGGCTGCACGCCACGAAGGTGCTCGGGGCGGCGCTCACCGAGGTCGTCAAGCGCTCGGGCATCGACGCCGCGCAGGTCGACCAGGTGGTCGGCGGCTGCGTGACGCAGGCCGGCGAGCAGAGCACCAGCGTGACGCGCAACGCCTGGCTCGCGGCGGGCCTCCCGTACACGACCGCCACGACCACCATCGACTGCCAGTGCGGGTCGGCCATGCAGGCCTCGATGATCCTCGAGGGACTGCTGCTGTCGGGCGCCGCCGACATCGGCATCGGCTGCGGCGTGGAGGCGATGAGCCGTGTGCCCCTCGGGGCGAACGCGCTCAACGGCCCCGGCACCCCGCGCGACAGCGACTGGGACATCGACCTGCCGAACCAGTTCGAGGCGGCCGAGCGCATCGCGAAGCATCGCGGCATCACCCGCGAGGACGTCGACGCGCTCGGGCTGCTCTCTCAGCAGAAGGCCGCCCGCGCCTGGAGCGAGGGCCGCTTCGATCGCGAGGTCGTCAAGATGGAGGCGCCCGTCGTCACCAAGGAGGGCGAGCTCACCGGCGAGACCGTCGTCGTCGACCGCGACCAGGGACTGCGCGAGACCACGCTCGACAAGCTCGCCTCGCTGAAGCCGGTGCTGCCGGATGGAATCCACACCGCCGGCAACTCCAGCCAGATCTCCGACGGCGCCGCCGCGGTGCTCTGGATGTCGCGCGAGCGCGCCGAGGCCGAGGGGCTGCGGCCGCGGGCCCGCATCAGAGCTCGTGTGCACGTCGGCTCCGACCCCTACTACCACCTCGACGGCCCCGTGGACGCGACCGCGGCGGTGCTGGAGAAGGCCGGCATGAGCATCTCCGACATCGACCTGTTCGAGGTCAACGAGGCGTTCGCCTCCGTCGTGCTGTCCTGGGCCGGCGTGCACGGCGTCGACCTGGACAAGGTGAACGTCAACGGCGGCGCCATCGCGCTCGGCCATCCGGTCGGGTCGACCGGCGCGCGGCTCATCACCACCGCGCTGCACGAGCTCGAGCGCACCGACGGGCAGTTCGCGCTGCTGACGATGTGCGCCGGCGGCGCGATCGCCCCCGGCGTCATCCTCGAGCGGCTGTAGACCCCTCGCCGCTCAGCGCGACCGCGCCGAGCGCCGCGAACGCGGCCGCGCCGCCGGCGACGCCGAGCACTGCCGATCGGGGCGCGCCGCTGCGCCAGGCGATGAGACCGGCGACGACGTCGACGCAGTCGACGCAGTCGACGACGAACCCGACCCTGAGCGCATCACGGCGCACGGCCGGTTCGGGGTGCCGCAGCGCGTGCGCGAGCACGAGGTCGCGGACGCCGAACAGCCTTGTCATCGCGGCGGCGCGCGGGTCGTCGTTGGCGTCGCCGAGCCCGAACAGCTTGCCGCCGAACGCAGGCATCACCCACGCGCCGAGACCGACGGCCGAGCGGAGGACGGCCCGTCGGGCGTCGAGCTATCGCTGCAGGTGGCTGTCCGCCGCGGGAGCTGGTCCCGCGACAAGTGGGCCGACGTGGACGAGCACCTGTACGACGCCCCCTGCGGCCCCCGTCGGGACGATGGGTTCGCACTCGGCGTCGAGCTCGCCGATGGCTCACGCACCAGCACTGCTGCATGGCCGTGGCCTGGTGATGGCGACGCACCACCGAAAGGCCCGGTCCTGACCGAGACCGGCGGTGGCGGGGGCATGAGCACAGGGCAGCTC
>DATMJH010000519.1:0-11058 GCA_035554015.1 Mycobacteriales bacterium | reverse complement strand
CCCGTCGGCCGCAGGGCACCCCCGGCCGGCACCACCACCCGATCCCTGGCAGACCGAGCCACCCGAGCCCTATCCCGACGAACCACGCCTGTGGACCCCGCACGAGCCGCCGGCACCGGCCGACGGCGCGCAGCTCTGGCTGCCGGCGACCTGACCCGCGCCTCTCACCCGTTCCGCAGGAAGGGCTCGCGCAGCCTGCGCGGCGCGCGGCTCAGCCATGCGTCCGTGATGGCCTCGTCCAGGTCCTCGAACGACGCCCGCTCGACGTGCACCAGCACCATCGGGTGCACGCCGTACCCGGCGACGGTGAAGTAGACCTCCGGCTGGCCGGCGACCAGCCCGTCGACGACGTCCGGGTCTGCCGTCCGCAGCCCGAGCGCCGGGCCGTGCGGGGCGGCGTCGCCGAGCGACTCCCGCTCCCCGCGCCGCAGCACCCGCTCCCACGCGAAGGCCTTGCCGCCCACCCGCCACGCCGTCGTCCGGCCGCTGGTGTCCTCCACCGCGCCCGGCAGGTCCAGCGCGATGCGCCGGACGTCGTCCCAGGTCGCCACGTCCTCACGATCGCATCGGCGCCCGCGGCAGGAGATGGCGCGCGCCCGTCGAAGTTCGCGCCTCAGGTGCCGGTCACGAGCCGCACCACAGCCGGCCCCCCACCGGGGCCGTCGCCCAGGAGGCGCCTGTGTCCCGCCGTCCCACCTCCCTGTCCCCCCGCGCGGCCGTGCTGGTCGTCGCCGCTGCCGTGCTCGCCGGCCTCACGCCCGTGCAGGCCGCGCTGCTGCCCGGCGGCCCGGCCTCGGACGACGGCGCCTGCACCACCGCCGTCGACCCCGCCGCCGCGGCGGTCGAGCTGTACGGGGCCGGCACCGAGCTGGTCCGCACCGAGGAGGTCGCCGGCCTGTCCACCGCGCTGGTGCTCGAACCGCGGATCGCCCCGGGCACGCGCCGTCGCATGCTGGAGCTCGGCTCTGACGGCGGCTGGTGCGACGCCGCCACCGGCTTCAACCGCGCCGCCGGGCTGACCGGCGCGGCGGCCGCCACGGCCTTCGCCTCGGTCGCCGCCGCGCCCTACTTCGACGGCGTCACCGTCACCGGCACCCGCGAGCTCGCCGGCGGGCTCGTCGAGGTGAGCACGCACGCCCGCACCAACGGCGTCGACGCCCGCTGGGTCGTCGCGACCGACGGCTCCGGGGTGCGGACGGCCACCTGGACGGCGACCGCCTTCGCGCAGCAGCCGATGGCCGGTGAGTCGGAGGGGCTCACCGCGCTCCCGGGCGCCACCGAGACCTACACCCGGGCCGCCTCCGGCCTGCTCGAGGAGCGCCGCGGGCTGCCGACCGTCGAGAGCGCGCACGCCGCCCGGGCCTCCGCCGCGGGAGTCGCCACCTACACCTCCCCGGACGACTTCACCATCCGGGTGTCCCTCGGCGACGCCCGCGTCGCCCTCGACCCGGGCGTGAAGACCGGCGTGCGGGAGGTCGACGCCGTCCAGGAGACGGTCGAGGCGCTGGCGCTGAACTACCAGGAGTTCTACGACTGGGGCCTGCGCAAGGGCTGGCGCAGCGACCTGGACCTGCTGCTGCCGGACACCGGCTGGATGTACCTGAACGACTCGCTGTCGCTGTACTGCTTCGCCTGCGTGTTCATCGCCGAGGACTTCCAGATCCACATGCTCAGCGAGGTCGGCCTGGTGCTGGCGGCCCTGGGATTCACCGGCTACGCCGACCCGCGGGCGGCGTACGACAACGTCGTCGGGCACGAGATGTTCCACAACTTCCAGAACGCCTACAACAAGCCCGGCCTGCTGGGACGCTCGGCGGGACGCGGCGTGAGCACCGCCTACTCCGAGGGCACCGCCCGGTTCCAGGAGACGCTGCACTCCTACTCCGGGGTCTCGTTCGCCCCGAAGACGCTGTACACCGGCGGTCAGACCAACCCGCCGCTGCTCTCGCTCGACGCCAACCACTGCAACGGCTACGCAGGCAGTGACGTCGAGGCGGCGGTCGCGGCCGGCCCGTTCCCGAAGACCTACAACGCCTGCTGGTTCTGGACCTCCTGGTACACCCAGAACGGGCTGGACGCCTTCGTCCGGCTGATCGCCGAGGGCATCCCGGCGCACTCGCCGAAGGGCAACGTCGAGGAGGGGCTGCTGGCGATCGGCACGGCCGCGCCCGGCGTCCCGGTCGCGGAGCAGATCGCCTACTCGGCGCTGTCCGGTCTGACCGGCCGGTACAAGACGGTGTCCGCGCCGTCCGGCGACCCCACCCCGCGCGACTGGGGCAGCTTCCTGTTCAGGGTCGACCCGCCGGCGCTGTCCGGCGCCGACGGCCGCACGGTCGGCGGCGGCGGCTTCTTCGCCCGCCGGGTCGTCGAGGACACCGCCGTCACCCTCAGCGGTGCCGGCGCCGTGCTCTTCGAGGTGCGGGCCGGGTCCGCCGGTGACGTGCTGCGGCGCACCGACGGCAGGGTGCTCGCGCCCGCCGCGGGCGAGAAGGTCTGGGTCGTGGCGGTCAACCCGACCACGACGCAGGTGGCGGTCGGGCTGGACAGCGCGCCGCTCGGCTGACGCCACGGCCGGCGAGCCGGCCGACGCACCGGCAGCGGCACCGGCCGGCGGGCCGGCTGCGCGGCTGGGCCAGACTGCCGCCCGTGCTGCTCGCCGCCGTCGCCGCCGCGTCGCAGGACGTCGCGGCGACCCGGTCGCGCACCGCCAAGCGCGACCGGCTCGCCGCCGTGCTCCGCGACGCGTCCGCCGAGGAGCTGCCCGTGGTCGCGGCGTGGCTGTCCGGCGAGCTGCGGCAGCGCCGGACCGGCGTCGGCTGGCGGTCGCTGCGCGACCTGCCCGGCCCGGCGACCGAGCCGACGCTGACCGTCCGCGAGGTGGACGCCGCCTTCACCGAGATGGCGGCGCTGTCCGGCACCGGCTCGACCGCCGCCCGCACCGCCCGCCTGCGCGACCTCTGGTCCCGGGCCACCGCACCGGAGCAGCGGCTGCTCGCCGGTCTGGTCAGCGGCGAGCTGCGGCAGGGCGCGTCGGCGGGCGTCACCGTCGACGCCGTCGCGCGCGCCGGCGACGTCCCGCTCGAGCTGGTGCGACGCGCGCTCACCCTGCACGGCTCGCTGCCCGACGTCGCGGCCGCCGCGCTCACCGGCGGAGCCCCTGCGCTGCAGGGCTTCTCGCTCGAAATCGGCCGTGGCCTCGCGCCGATGCTCGCCGCCACGGCGACCGACCTCGACGACGCCTGGCAGCGGCTCGGCGGCCGCGCGGCCGTCGACTGGAAGCTCGACGGCGTCCGGGTGCAGGTGCACCGCGACGGCGACGACGTCCGCGTGCTCACGCGCAGCCTCGACGACGTCACCGCCCGGATGCCCGAGGTCGTCGCTGCGGTCTGTGCGCTGCCGGCGCGGCGGCTGGTGCTCGACGGCGAGGCCCTGGCTGTCGACGCCGAGGGCCGCCCGCGCCCGTTCCAGGAGACGGCGTCGCGCGCGGCCCGGCGCGACGGCGTCGCCCTCACCCCGTGGTTCTTCGACCTGCTGCACGTCGACGGCGCAGACCTGCTGGACGCCCCGCTGTCCGAGCGCGCAGCGGCGCTCGCCGAGGCGGTGCCGGAGCACCAGCGCGCCCCGCGGCTGGTCACCGACGACCTCGACGCCGCTCGCGCCTTCCAGTCCGCGGCGCTCGACGGCGGCCACGAGGGCGTCGTCCTCAAGGCGCTCGACGCGCCGTACGAGGCCGGCCGGCGCGGCGGCGCGTGGCTGAAGGTCAAGCCGCGGCACACCCTCGACCTCGTCGTGCTCGACCGCGAGCACGACGAGGTCGAGCACGGCTCCGGACGGCGCCGGGGATGGCTGTCGAACCTGCACCTGGGTGCCCGCGACCCGGCCGGCGGCTTCGTCATGCTCGGCAAGACCTTCAAGGGGCTGACCGACGAGCTGCTCCGGTGGCAGACCGAGCGGCTGCGCGAGCTCGCGACCGACGACGACGGCTGGGTGGTGCGCGTGCGGCCCGAGCTCGTCGTCGAGATCGCGTTCGACGGCGTCCAGGCCTCCCCGCGCTATCCGGGCGGCGTGGCGCTCCGCTTCGCCCGCGTGCTGAGGTACCGGGAGGACAAGCGGCCGGACGAGGCCGACACGATCGACGACGTCCGGCGGCTGCACCGCGCCTGATCGGGGAAGGGGTCGGCCATGCGCACCGGGTTCGGCATCGACATCGGCGGCAGCGGCGTCAAGGGGGCGCCGGTCGACCTCGACCGCGGCGCCTTCGCCGCGGAGCGGGTGCGCATCCGGACGCCGCAGCCGGCGACACCGGACGCCGTCGCCGACGTCGTCGCCCGGGTGCTCGACGAGGCCGGCGCTGCACCGGGCCGGATCGGCGTCACCGTGCCGGCCGTCGTCACGCACGGGGTCGCCCGCACCGCCGCGAACATCGACGACGCCTGGGTCGGCACCGACGTCGTCTCGCTGCTCCGCGACCGCACCGGCCGGGAGGCCGTCGTCGTCAACGACGCCGACGCCGCCGGGCTCGCCGAGGCGCGCTACGGCGCGGCGAAGGGCGTCGACGGCGTGGTGCTGCTGCTGACGCTGGGCACCGGCATCGGCAGCGCGCTGGTCGTCGACGGGCGGCTGGTGCCGAACACCGAGCTCGGCCACCTCGAGCTGGACGGCGAGGTCGCCGAGCACCGCGCGTCCGACGCCGCGCGCGAGCGAGAAGACCTGTCGTGGAAGGACTTCGCCCGGCGGGTCGAGCGGTACGTGCGGCACGTCGACCGGCTGCTGTGGCCCGACCTGGTGCTGTTCGGCGGCGGGGTGAGCAAGAAGGCCGACAGCTGGCTGCCGCTGCTGGACGTGCGGCCGCAGGTGCGGCCGGCGGCGCTGCGCAACGACGCCGGCATCATCGGCGCGGCGCTGCTCGCGGCCGGCGGCTGACCGCGGCTCAGCAGATCCGCAGCAGGAACTGGTACGGGTTGACCGTCCGACCGCCGATCTCGCGCTCGAAGTGCACGTGGTTGGTGCCGCCCGCGTTGCCCGTCGAGCCCACCCGGGCCACGAGGTCGCCGGCGGCGACGCGCTGCCCGCTCGAGGCGACGTTCGCGGAGTTGTGCGCGTAGAAGTAGGTCTCGCCGTTGTCGCCGTGGAGGTACAACGAGATGCCGCCGAGCGAGCTCGACGCCGTGCGCACCACGCCGGAGGTCACCGCGTACACCGGCGACCCGTACGGCGCCATCAGGTCGGTGCCCTGGTGGCTGCGGCCGCCCGAGCGCGGTGCCCCGTACGTGTCGGTGAAGGTGGCGTTCGGGACGGGGCACGCGTAGCCGCCGGACGCCGGGATCCCGGCCTCACGGGCCCGCGCGGCCTTGGCCTTCGCCGCCGCCTCGGCCTTCGCGCGGGCCGCCGCCTCGGCGGCCGCCTTCGCCTTCGCTGCGGCCTCCGCGTCGGCCTTCGCCTTGGCCTCGGCGGCGGCCTTGGCCTGGGCCGCGCGCTGCTGCGCCTCGTGCCGGTCACGGGACGCGCGGGCGATCTCGCGCTCGCGGAGCAGCTCGACGTCGGCCAGCAGCGGCACGGTGCCGGCCTCGACGGCCGCCACCGGGCGGGGCTCGGTGTCGGCGGTCGCAGGAGCGATCACGGCGAGCCCGCCGAACGCGGCGAGGTGGACGGCGACGAGCAGGGCGGGCGCGGCGAGCCGGCCTCGGGCCAGCCGTCGACGGGCGTGCAGCACGCGGTGTCCCCAGACGGGTCGTGGTCGGGCGATGGGCGAGAGGTCGCGGGTCACGTTACCAAGTCGTCACAAAAGACGTGCGCCCGGTGGTCGAGCCAGGCCCTTGACGGATGAATTCAACAGGCGTAGAACTCATCACATGACGACTTCCGCGGTGCTGGGCCGGGACGTCCGCGTCGACCGCGGTGGGCGGCCCGTCCTCCACGGGCTCGACCTCGACGTCCCCGCCGGCGCGGTCACCGGGCTGCTCGGCCCGAGCGGCGGCGGGAAGAGCACGCTGCTGCGCGCCGTCGTCGGCGTGCAGGCGCACGTCCGCGGCCGGCTGGAGGTGCTCGGGCTGCCGGCCGGCTCCCCCGACCTGCGGCGGCGGGTCGGCTACGTGACGCAGAGCCCGGCCGTCTACGCCGACCTGTCGGTGCGCGACAACCTCGGCTACTTCGCCGACGTCCTGCGCGCGCCCCGATCGCGCGTGGACGAGGTGCTCGCCGACGTCGCGCTCGCCGAGGCGGCCGGCCAGCGGGTCGACAGCCTCTCGGGCGGCCAGCGGGCGCGCGTGTCGCTGGCCACCGCGCTGCTGGGCGAGCCGGACCTGCTGGTGCTCGACGAGCCCACCGTGGGCCTCGACCCGGTGCTGCGCCGGGACCTGTGGGCGCTGTTCCGCCGGCTCGCCGATCGCGGCCGGACGCTCGTCGTCAGCAGCCACGTCATGGACGAGGCCTCCCGCTGCGACCGGCTGCTGCTGCTGCGCGACGGGCGGCTCGTCGCGGACGGCACCCTCGACGAGGTGCTCGCCCGCACCGGCGCCGACGACGTTGAGCAGGCCTTCCTCCGGCTGGCCGAGGAAGTCCCGGCATGAGCGCTCGCACGACCCTCGCCACCGCCCGCCGCGTGCTGCAGCAGCTGCGCGGCGACCATCGCACCCTGGCGCTGCTGCTGCTCGTGCCGCTGGTGCTGCTGACCCTGCTGCGGTACGTCTTCGACGCCCAGCCGCAGGTGTTCGACCGGATCGGCGGACCGCTGCTCGCGCTGTTCCCGTTCACCTCGATGTTCCTCGTGACCAGCGTGGCGATGCTGCGCGAGCGCACGTCCGGGACGCTGGAGCGGCTGCTGTCGATGCCCATCGGCAAGGCCGACCTGCTCGGTGGCTACGCGCTCGCCTTCGGTCTCGTCGCCGTCGTGCAGACGGTGGTGGCGAGCGCCGTCGCGCTCGGCCCGCTCGGGCTGGACGTCGCGGGCTCCACCGGGCTCGTCGTCCTGCTGGCGGTGCTCGACGCGCTGCTCGGCACGGCGCTGGGCCTGCTGCTGTCGGCGTTCGCCCGGTCGGAGTTCCAGGCGGTGCAGTTCCTGCCCGCCGTCGTGCTGCCGCAGCTGCTGCTGTGCGGGCTGTTCGCGCCGCGCGAGGCGATGGCGACGCCGCTGCGGTGGCTGTCCGACGTCTTCCCGCTCACCTACGCCGTCGACGGGATGCAGCAGGTGGCAGCCTCCCCGGACGTGACCGGCGACCTCGTGCTCGACCTGGCGGTCGTCGCCGGCTGCATCGTCGCCTTCCTGGCGCTGGGGTCGGCCACGCTGCCGCGCCGGTCCGAGTAGTGGCCCCTCGCACGGGCCGGCGTCCCGGCGACAGCGGCACCCGTGAGGCGATCCTGGCCGCCGCCAGGGAGAGCTTCGGGACGGCCGGCTTCGCCGGGACGACGATCCGTGGCGTCGCCGGCGCCGCGGGCGTCGACCCGGCGCTGGTGCACCACTACTTCGGCAGCAAGCAGCAGCTGTTCGCCGCCTGCCTGGAGCTGCCGGTCGATCCGGAGGTGCTGCTGCCGCAGCTGCTGGCCGGCGGCCCGGACGACGTCGGCCAGCGGGTCGTGCGCACCTTCGTCGGGGTCTGGGACGCCGTGCCCGGGCAGGGGCCGATGCTCGCGCTGCTGCGCAGCGCGGTGTCCGACCCGCGGGCCGCCGACTCGCTGCGCGACTTCCTCACCGGGGTGGTGCTCGGCCCGCTGGCGGCGGCCGCGGCACCCGACCGGGCCGACCTGCGCGCCGCGCTCATGGCGTCGCAGATGGTCGGCCTGGCGGTCACCCGGTACGTCGTGCACCTCGAGCCGGTGGCGTCGGCGTCGGCCGGCGAGCTGGCGAGCGCGATCGGCCCGACGCTCCAGCGGTACCTGACCGGCGAGCTCTGAGTCAGGGCGTCGGCACGAGGACGTCGGCCGAGCCGGTCGCGTTGGTGTTGCCCCACGCGTCCTGGACGTCGCCGGCGTCGACCCGCACCCGGTCGCCCGGCCGCAGCGCCGACGCGCGGTCCGGCGGCACGGCCACCAGGCGCTCGCCGTCGCGCACCGCCGGCCACTGCTCCACCGCACCGCCCTTGCGGACGACGGTCACGGTGCCGGTCTCGGCGCGACCGGTCTCCTGCCACGGGTGGAACCGGCAGAAGATGCAGTACGACTGGTCGTCCTCCGGCCCCGGCCGGTAGCGGTAGTACACGCGCTCGCCGTGCTCGCCGAACGCGCCCTTCTCCGTCTTGGCCCGCTGGTCGGCGACCGACGTCAGCGCCGCGTCCCAGTCCCAGCCGTCCGGATAGTCGACCGGGCCGTAGGTCCAGCGGAAGTCGTCGAACAGCTCCGACGTCGTCGGGCCGACGGCGACGCGCACCGCGCCGTCGTCGCCGACGGCCACCGAGTCGACCGTGAGGCCGTCCCACGGGCGCACCTCGAACGGCTCGCTGGTGAAGGCGTACGGCTCGACGACGTCACCGGTGGCGGTGCGGTGCCGGCCCTCGACGGCGAAGCGGTAGGTGCCGGCGGGCGTCGCGCGGTGCCGCTGGCCGGAGAGATCCGGCTGCTCGACCTCGCCGACGAAGGCCTCCCACGTCGCCGTCCACTCCCAGACGAACCGGCCCGCGGCGACGTCCGGCAGCTGCTCGGGCGTCGGGAAGCGCACCTCGGTCGGGATCTCGCCGCTCTGGTCGGCGAACGGCACCCACTCGCCGGCCACCAGGCGCTCGACGACGACCTCCGGCAGGTCGGTGTACGACGAGCCGCCGGTGAACCGCAGCACCGCGCCGTCGAACCGCGAGACGTCCTGCGGCTGCTGGACGATGGCGGGCGTGCCGCCGTCGGCCGGCAGCGCGGCGTCGTAGGCGGCGGTGTGCGCGCGGGCCAGCTCGCCGATGCCCTGGCTGACCGCACGGGCCCGGCCGGACTCGGCCTGGTAGGCGAGGTCGAGCGGTGAGAGCTCGACCGGCTCGCCGCCGCGCAGCGACGCCGCCAGCTTCACCAGCCGGGTCGCGAGGTAGTCGGAGCCGTGCAGGCCCAGGCCGTTGAGCGCCTTGCGGTAGTGGTCGAACGCCCGCATGTCGCGGTAGCTCGGTGTGTAGCCGAAGTAGTCGTTGGCCATGCCGACGGAGATCGTCAGTCCGTAGCCGTCGTCGGCGCCGTAGTCGGTGATCTCGCGGTGCGTGTAGTTGCCCTTGATCTGCTCGGGGTCGACCGGCTCGGCCTCGCCGCCCAGGTGGGTGCCGGCGTTCGCGAGCTCCTCCCACCCGTCGGCGTCGTTGTTGACCTGCGCCCGCATGCGGCGGTACTCGAGGTCGGTGACCGGCGGCAGGTCCGGCCAGGGCCCCGCCTCCCGGAAGGCGCGGGGGTCGGCGCAGGTCCACGTGGTGTCGGCGTTCTGCTCGCAGAACGGCCGCCCGTCCGGGCGCCTCTGCGTCGTCCAGTCGAAGCCGCGCCACACGTCGTCCTCGACGTCGTTGAGCCGGGTCGAGATGTTGAGCGCCGTGTCGGTGAACTGCTCGCAGGGGCAGAACGTAGCGGCGATGTCGCCGATCCGCACCGCCATGAGGTGGACCGCCGCGGTCTCCTCGACGCCGGTGAACTTGGTCGCGGTGTAGGACTCGGGCACCGGGACGCCAGCCGCCTTCAGCTGGTCGTAGAACGCCCGCTCCTCGACCGGCGTCGCCTCGACCAGCGGGCGGCCGACCTCGCCGGCGTCGTCGTTGCAGTCGGGCAGGCCGAGCACCGGCACCCGGAAGTCCCCGTGGAACAGCGACGCGGTGTTGCAGTTGCTGATGCCCGGCACCGGCCGGGTCCACGGCGGCGCGAAGCGGGCGCTCGCGACGGCGACGTCGAGGTCGGTGCCGAACGGCACCACCTCGACGGGCGGCCCGTCCCGGCGCGGCGCGTGCGGGTCGTACGGCGCGGGCTGCTCCTCGTCCTCGATGGCGCGGTAGGCGCGGTGGACGGCGTCGGCCCACATCCGGGCGGCGACGTCGAGCTGCTGCCAGCCGCTCTCCTGGAACTCGCGGCGCTCGTGCGGCTCGTGCACGCGCAGGTCCTTGTGCGGCCCGGACGAGCCGGTCTCGCGCTGGCTCATGACCGTCGTCGTGCCGAGCTCGCGGTCGATGAGGCGCATCGCGGCGTGCGTGATGTCGCCGGTGAACAGCTCGTACCCCCAGGTCCACTCGGGGTGCAGCCCGAGGGTGATCCAGTTCGCGTACGGCGTCGGTCGCGCGGGGTCGGTGACGTCGTCGACGCGCACGACGGTCAGCTGGCCGGTGGTGTGGCCGAAGGGCTGGCCGGCCGGCGTGCCGTCGTCGGCGATCTTCGGGCCGATGGTGTGCGCCTGGATCTCGTTGAACGGCACGGTCGCCGCACCGATCCGCACCGGCCGCAGCTCGGCGGAGGCGTCGATGACGGCTTGCGCCATCCGGGTCGCCATGTGCTCGAAGAACCGGAGGTCGAAGACGTCCTGGAAGATCCAGGTGCCCCACGACGGCGTCGAGTAGAACGGCGAGTTGTGGTTGTGACTCGCGGTCACGGCCAGGTTGTCCTCGCCGATGCCGGTGACGACGCCGTCCTTGAGCCCGGCGGTGACGGCGAGGTCGTGCTCCTCGAGCAGCTGAGCCACCCGCCGGTTGAGCAGGTCGTTCGGCAGGTAGAGGTCGTTGCCGACGACGGCGAACCGCTTGTCGTTCGTGCCCTCGACGACGAGCGCGCTGGTGAGGATGCGCGACTGAAGGCCGCGGGCCGGGCGCTTCTTGGTGGCGTGCAGGAACGGGTCGACCTGGCCGTCGTAGGAGGCGCCCGGGGTCGTCTCGGCGAACTGACCGCCGGAGGCACCGAGGTGCCAGGTGGTGTCGACCTTCGCGACCCCGGCCCGGGCGACGTCGCCGCTGGTGAGGGAGTCGAGGCCGAGGGTACTGGCCGTGGACGTGACGAGACCGGCGGCGCCGGCGGGCGCGGCGAGCCCCACGAGGACGAGAGCCGCGACGAGCAGGCGCAGCACGGGAGTGCGACGGCAGGGCACGACAGGGCTCCGTTCCGCGGGCGTTGCCCTCCGTTCCGGGG
>DATMJH010000518.1:0-4447 GCA_035554015.1 Mycobacteriales bacterium | reverse complement strand
GCACGACGGCGTCGCGGGTCTGCGGCAGCAGCGCGAACAGCAGCGGCAGCCCGCCGAGCAGCACGGCGAGCACCAGCAGCATCCGCAGTGCCAGCACCAGCTGCGCTCGCACCAGCGAGCGGACGAGCAGCTCGCCCACGGCGTCCTGCACGTCCAGCGACTGCACTGCCGCCCGGCCCGGCGGCCGCCGCGCCGCCGTCGTCCGCGGGCTGGTGACGACGACCCGCCGGGGCGGCTGCGGCCCGGTCACTGCTCGGCCTCGCGCCGGGCCCGGCGCACCAGCCGGTCCTTGAGGTCGCGGCTGTGCCGGCGGCTGACCGGGAGCGTCACGGCCGCCGGGCCGGTGCCGAGCCGCACCGCGTGGCCGCCGCCGGGCTCGACCCGCAGCTCGCTGATGTGGCTCGTCGCGACCAGGTACGAGCGGTGGACGCGCACGAACCCCGCCGGTGCCCACCGCTGCTCGAGCGCGGCCAGCGGCACCCGGACCAGGTGGCTGCCGGAGGCGGTGTGCAGCCGCGCGTAGTCGCCCTGCGCCTCGACGTACCGCACGTCCGACACCTGCAGGAAGCGGGTCACTCCGCCGAGCTCGACGGCGATGGTGCCCGGGTCGGGCGGCGGGCGGTCCTGCGCAGCCGCAGCCGCCGCCGGTGCCGCCGCGGCGGCGCGCGCCTCGACCACCCGGCCGACGGCCTCGGCCAGCCGGGCCTCGCGCACCGGCTTGAGCAGGTAGTCGACGGCGCGCAGCGAGAACGCCTCGACCGCGGCGTCGTCGTGCGCCGTCACGAACACGACCGGCGGCGGGTCGGCGAAGCGGCTGAGCACGCGGGCCAGCTCGAGGCCGGTCAGCCCGGGCATCCGGATGTCGAGGAACACCGCGTCGAACGGCGAGCCCTCGAGCAGCTTGAGCGCCGCCAGCGCGTCGCCGGCCGTCTCGACCTGCGCGACCCGGGCGTCGGCGCGCAGCAGGTACGCGAGCTCGTCGAGCGCCGGCGGTTCGTCGTCGACGGCGAGCACCCGCAGGCCGGTCACGACGCCGCCCGCACGCCGCGGCTGAACTTCGGCACCCGCACCGTCACCTTCGTGCCGGCGCCGGGCGCAGTCTCGACCACCAGCCCGTGGTCGTCGCCGTACACGGCGCGCAGCCGGGCGTCGACGTTGCCGAGCCCGATCGACTGGTGCCCGGCCGCGTCCGGGCCGGCGGTGCCGGCCAGTACGGCCCGCACGTGCTCGGGGTCGCTGCCGGCGCCGTCGTCCTCGACGCTGATGCGGCACTCGGCGCCGTCGTCCTCCGCCACCACCGTCACGGTGCCGCCGCCGGCCCCCGGCTCGAGCCCGTGCTGCACGGCGTTCTCCACCAGCGGCTGCAGGCACAGGTACGGCACCGCCACGGGGAGCACCTCCGGGGCGATCCGCAGGACGACCTGCAGGCGGTCTCCGAAGCGCGCCTTCTCCAGCTGCAGGTAGCGGTCGATCGACCGCAGCTCCTCGGCCACGGTGGTGAACTCGCCGTGCGTGCGGCTGGAGTAGCGGGTGAAGTCGGCGAAGTCGAGCAGCAGCTCGCGGGCCCGCTCGGGGTCGGTGCGCACGAAGCTGGCGATCGCCGTCAGCGCGTTGAACAGGAAGTGCGGGCTGATCTGCGCGCGCAGCGCCTGCACCTGCGCCTCGGCCAGCCGCGACCGCGACTCGTCGAGCTCGGCCAGCTCGAGCTGCCCGGACACCCACCGCGCCACCTCGCCGACCGCCGCGACCAGCGCCGGCCCGGCGGCGCCGGTGTACGCCGCGACGCTGCCGACGACGCGGTCGTCGAGCACCAGGGGCGCCACCGCGGCCGCCCGCACGCCGCACCCCGGGTCGCCGCAGGACCGGACGTCGACGACGGCGGGCCGCCCGCTCGCCAGCACCGGGTCCGCCACCTCCCGCGCCTGCCCCGCGTGGGCCTCGCCGGCGCCGTCCCACGCCAGCACCCGCTCGGTGTCGGTCAGGGCGACGGCGCTGCTGCCGAGCAGCGCCCGCAGGTGCCCGGCGCTGCGCGTCGCGGACTCGGTCGACAGCCCGTGCCGCAGCGGCGGCGCGGCCAGGCTCGCCTGGTGCAGCGCGGCGTACGTGGCGCGCTCGGCGACCGTGCCGAAGGACCGGTTGCGGGTGCCCCGGAGCGCGAGCGCGCCGAGCGCTCCGGCGGCGACGCCGGCGAGCGCCGCGAGCACGGCCACCTCAGCCATGCGCGGACGATAGGCCGCGCCGGGCGCGCGCGTGCCTAGCCTGAGCAGGTGAGCACGTCGTGACCAGCACCGTCCGCCGCCTGCCCGACGACCCGCTGGCCGCCCTCGTCGACCTGCCCGGGGTCGAGGAGGCGGTGGCCGAGACGCGGGCCGCGGTCGACGGGCTGCTGGGGCACCGGCTGCTGCGCCGCCGGTCGGCCGAGGTCACCGCCGAGTCCGCGCTGCGCGGCGCGCGCGCGTCGGCCGAGCTCGAGGGCGTGCACGTCGAACTCGAGCGGCTGCGCGGCCAGCTGCTCGCCAGCCGCCCGGTCGAGCTGCACGACCGCAGCGACGTGCGCGGGGCGCGCGTCGTCGCCAACGCTGTCCGGCTGCACGCCGACCTCGGGCAGGTGCTCGTCGCCTGGCGGCACTCGCCGCGGCAGGCGCTGGCCCGGCTGCACGTGCTGGCCGCGGCCGACCTCGTCGACGACGTCGACCGACTCGGCCGCCCCCGGCCCGCGGGCGTCGACGTCGACGACCCGCACGGGCTCGGCCCGGCGCCCGACCCCGTCGAGGTGGCCGCCCGGCTGGACGGGCTGGCCCGGCTGCTCGTGACCGGCACGTCCGCGCCCGCGGTCGTCGTCGCCGCCGTCGTGCACGGCGAGCTCCTGGCGCTGCGCCCGTTCGGGGTGGCCGACGGGCTGGTGGCGCGCGCGGCGGCACGGCTGGTCATGGTGGACCGCGGGCTGGACCCCAAGGCGGTGTCGGCCCCGGAGGTCGGGCACGCCGAGCTGGCGAAGTTCGGCGAGGGCGGCTTCGCGCGCGACCACGGCGCCGTCGACGGCGAGGCGTACGAGCCGGCGCTGCGGGCCTACGTCGGCGGCGGGCCGGACGGCGTGGCCCGGTGGGTGCGGCACTGCGCGCGCGCCGTCGCGCTCGGTGCCCGCGAAGGGCTGGCGGTCTGCCAGGCGGTGGGCCGGGCCGGCTGAACGGCACACCCCGCACACGGGAACGGCGACCTGCCGGGGGCAGATCGCCGTGCCGTGCACGGGAGCCGGGTTACCAGGCGTGCTGTCGCTGTCGCCGTACCGCCACCGGTCCCGAAGGGCCGACGTCGCTCGGCGTGCCTCGCGCGGCTGGTCGCACGTGGGTGCCTGGCTCGCGTGCACGGACCTCTGTCGGGGGGAGCTTCGTCCGCCCGCTGGCGGAGGTCCGCGCTGCCTTTGTACGCCTGACCCGCAGGACCGGCAAGACCCCGGCGGATGTTCAGGACCTCCGTCCCGCCGCCACCGTCAGGTCCTCGCCGGCCGCCGCAGCGTCCACCAGGCCAGCCCGGCGACCCCCGCGGCGGCGACGGCCACAT
This sequence comes from Mycobacteriales bacterium, assembly GCA_035554015.1. Taxonomy (GTDB): domain Bacteria; phylum Actinomycetota; class Actinomycetes; order Mycobacteriales; family SCTD01; genus DATLGD01. The sequence goes on along the minus strand of DATMJH010000518.1, from coordinate 886 downwards.
ACGCCGCGGCCGGCCCGGGCGGCGAGGGCAGTGCCAGCCGCTCGCGCGCATGGACCGGGCGGCGGAAGTCGAGCACCGGCCACCCGCGCTCGAGCGCCACGCGGCGCAGCGGCCTGTCCGGGTTGACGGCGTGCGGGTGCCCGACCGCCTCGAGCATGGGCAGGTCGGTGACCGAGTCGGTGTAGGCGTAGGAGGCGTCGAGGTCGTAGGTGCCGGCCAGCTCGCGCAGCGCCTGCGCCTTGTTCTCGCCGTAGGCGTAGAACTCGATCTCGCCGGTGTAGCGGCCGTCCTCGACGACCATGCGGGTGGCGACGACGCGGTCGACGCCGAGCATGTCGCCGATCGGCCCGACGACCTCCTCGCCGCTGCTGCTCACCAGGACGACGTCGCGGCCGGCGGCGCGGTGCTCGTCGAACAGGGCGACCGCCTCGGCGTAGACGAGCGGGTCGATCAGCTCGTGCAGCGTCTCGGCGACGATGTCCCGCACCTGCTGGACCGGCCACCCGGTGCACAGCTGGGCGAGGTAGTCGCGCATCCGGTCCATCTGGTCGGCGTCGGCGCCCTGCAGCAGGTAGACGAACTGGGCGTACGAGCTCTTGAGGACGGCCCGCCGGTTCACCAGCCCGCCCTTGTAGAACGGTCGCGAGAACGCCAGCGTGCTGCTCTTGGCGATCACGGTCTTGTCGAGGTCGAAGAAGGCCGCCGCGCGGGGTCCGGTCATCCGGCCGAGGATAGGTCGCCGCCCTCCCGGAAAAAATCTTGGAACCGGAGGTTTGGGGGCTCGGCGGACCGGCCATACCGCCCCTCGAGGCAGCGCCGCGCGCCTGCCGCACGACGGACCGGTTCCCACCCCCCCGGGGCCGGGTCAGCTGGAGGACCCCCGCCA
>DATMJH010000517.1:0-3480 GCA_035554015.1 Mycobacteriales bacterium | reverse complement strand
GGTCGGGGAGGTGAGCGCCGCGGCGGTCACCTCCCCGACCGTGACGACGGAGCGGGGGGCGGCGCGGCGCCCGGTGCTGCTCGTGGCCGCGATCGTCCTGCTGCTCAGCGGGCTGGCGCTGCTGCTGGGTGGCCGGCTGCCGCCGGCCGTCGACCCCGGTCTGGTGCTCGGCGACGCCGAGAGCCCGCTCATCACCGGTCACCCCGTCGTGCTGGTGGTGCAGGCGCTCGGCGGGGCGCTCTACGCCCTGGCCGCGGTGGTGTTCACGCGGCAGGCGGCGCGAGAGGACGACGAGCTGCTGCGCTGGTTCGGCGCGGGGTGCGTGCTGGCCTCGGCCGCGCGGGTGCACTACTTCCTGTTCCCGTCTCTCTACTCCGAGTACGTCTACACCGGGGACGCCCTTCGGCTGGGGTTCTACCTGCTCCTGCTCGTCGGCGCGGCGCGCGAGATCCGTTCGTTCTGGGAGGCGCGGGCCCGGGCGGCGGTGCTGGAGGACCGGCGGCGGCTCGCCCGCGACCTGCACGACGGGCTGGCCCAGGAGCTCACCTACATCTACGCCCAGACCCGTCACCTGGCCGCCCACCCCGACGACGCGCGCGCGATCGCCCGCGTCAACGACGCTGCGGCGCGCGCGATCGACGAGGCCCGGGCCGCCATCTCGGCGCTGGCGCGCAGCGAGGATCCTCGGTTCGCCGACGTGCTGCGCGCCTCGGTCGGTGGGCTCGCCGACCGCTACGACGTCGCCGGGGAGGTCGCCGTGGACGACGGGCTGGTGCTCCCTGCCGATCGTGCGGACGCGGTGCTGCGCATCGTCGGCGAGGCGTTCCGCAACGCGGTCCGGCACGGCGGCGCGCGCACCGTGCGGGTGGCGGTGCACGCCCCCCCGCTCGTCGTCCGGATCACCGACGACGGCGGCGGGTTCGACGCCGCCGCGACTGCGGGGTCCGTGGGTTTCGGGCTGACGAGCATGCGCGAGCGCGCGACGGGGCAGGGAGCGCTCTTGGAGATCGACGCGCAGCCTGGCAGAGGGACGACAGTGCAGGTGGTGTGGCCGTGAGTGACCGTCCGACCGTGCTCGTGGCCGACGACCACCACCCGACGAGGCTCGGTGTGCGGACGGCCCTCGAAGAGGGCGGCTTCGACGTGGTGGCCGACGTCCCCGACGCGCCGACCGCCATCGAGAGCGCCGTCCGGCTGCGCCCCGACCTGTGCGTGCTCGACATCACCATGCCGGGCGGCGGGGTGGCTGCGGCTGCGCACATCACGACGCGGCTGCCCGGCACCGCCGTCGTGATGCTCACGGCGTCGGCGGACGACGACGACCTGTTCGCCTCGCTGCGGGCGGGCGCCTCGGGCTACCTGCTCAAGGACATGGACCCCGACCGGCTCCCGCACGCGCTGCGCGGCGTGCTCAGCGGCGAGGCCGCGCTGCCACGGTCGCTCGCGGCGCGGGTGATGGCCGAGTTCCGGGCGCAGCCCAAGCGCCGGCCATGGCGCCGGCCGGAGCTCGAGCGGCTGTCCCCGCGCGAGAGCGAGGTGCTCGAGCTGCTCGCCCGAGGCATGTCCACGGAGGCCATCGCGACCGACCTGCACGTCGGCTCGCCGACCGTGCGGTCGCACGTGAAGTCGATCGTGCGCAAGCTGCAGGTCAAGGACCGCGCCGAGGCCATCCGGCTGGCGCAGGAGCGCTCGCCGGGCTGACGTCGCACGGCTGCCCCGCCGTGTGCCCTCGCGGTGGCCGGCGGCGACGTCGGGCACACTGCCGGGAGACCGCGTCGTTCGACAGACGCCACCGCCGCGGGCAACACTGCCGCCGCTTCCCCGCTCGAGTCCCGCCCGAGAAGTCCTTGGAGAGCCGTGCCCGACACCGACACCGCGACGCCTGCACCGAGCGGGAGCCGCCGGCTGGTCATCGTCGAGTCGCCGGCCAAGGCGAAGAAGATCGCCAGCTTCCTCGGTCCCGGCTACACCGTCGAGTCGAGCATCGGGCACATCCGCGACCTGCCGAAGAACGCGGCCGACGTCCCGGCCCAGTACAAGGGCGAGAAGTGGGCGCGCACCGGCGTCGACGTCGACAACGGCTTCAAGCCGCTGTACGTCGTCAGCCCGGACAAGAAGTCACAGGTGGCCAAGCTCAAGGACCTGCTGAAGAGGAGCGACGAGCTGTTCCTCGCCACCGACGAGGACCGAGAGGGCGAGGCGATCGCCTGGCACCTGCTCGAGACCCTGCAGCCGCGGATCCCCGTGCGGCGCATGGTGTTCCACGAGATCACCCCGCAGGCGATCCAGCGGGCCGTCGACGAGCCGCGCGAGCTCGACCTGCAGCTGGTCGACGCGCAGGAGACCCGCCGCATCCTCGACCGCCTGTACGGCTACGAGGTCAGCCCGGTGCTCTGGAAGAAGGTCATGCCGAAGCTGTCGGCGGGCCGGGTGCAGAGCGTCGCGACGCGCGTCGTCGTCGAGCGCGAGCGGGAGCGGATGCGCTTCCGGCAGGCGGAGTACTGGGACGTCGAGGGCACCTTCATCGCGCCCGAGCAGGACGACGCCGCGGCCCCGCGGGCGCTGCCCGCCACGCTCGTCGCCGTCGACGGCCGGCGGCTCGCGACCGGCAGCAGCTTCGAGCAGGAGACCGGCGAGCTCAAGGCCGGCCTCGACGTCGTCCGGCTCGACGAGGCCAGCGCCCGCAGCCTGGTCGAGCGGCTGCGCAGCGCGGCGTTCGCCGTCCGCTCCGTCGAGGACAAGCCCTACACCCGCAAGCCGTACGCGCCGTTCATGACCTCGACGCTGCAGCAGGAGGCCGGCCGCAAGCTGCGCTTCTCCGCGCAGCGCACCATGCAGACCGCGCAGCGCCTCTACGAGAACGGCTACATCACCTACATGCGCACCGACAGCATCACGCTGTCGGAGACGGCCGTGGCCGCCGCGCGCTCGCAGGTGGCGCACCTGTACGGCCCGGAGTACGTGCCGGAGCAGCCGCGCCGCTACACCGGCAAGGTCAAGAACGCGCAGGAGGCGCACGAGGCCATCCGTCCCGCCGGGGACGTGTTCCGCACGCCCGGCGAGGTGCGGAGCGAGCTGTCCGGCGACGAGTACCGGCTGTACGAGCTGATCTGGCAGCGCACCGTCGCCTCGCAGATGGCCGACGCCAAGGGCGTGACGGCGTCGGTGCGGCTGGGCGCCGCGACGGCCGACGGCACCGACGCCGAGTTCAGCGCCACCGGGCGGGTCATCACCTTCCCCGGCTTCCTCAAGGCCTACGTCGAGGACACCGACGACGAGACGGCCGAGCGCGACAACGCCGAGAAGCGGCTGCCGCGCGTCGCCGTCGGCGACCCGCTCGGCGTCGAGGCGCTCGCGCCGCAGGGGCACACGACCTCGCCGCCGGCGCGCTACACCGAGGCGTCGCTGGTGAAGCGGCTCGAGGAGCTCGGCATCGGCCGGCCGTCCACCTACGCCAGCATCATCGAGACCATCCAGGAC
>DATMJH010000516.1:0-3830 GCA_035554015.1 Mycobacteriales bacterium | reverse complement strand
ATCTCCGTCGACTGCGCCCGCTGGCTGGCCGAGGAGTCGCCGGTGCTCGGGGTCGGCGTCGAGACGGTCGGCACCGACGCCGGCGCGGCGCACTCGTTCGACCCGCCGTTCCCGTGCCACTCGTTCCTGCTGGGCGCCGGCAAGTACGGGCTGACCCAGCTGCAGAACCTCGCGCTGCTCCCGGCCACCGGCGCGGTGGTTATCGCCGCACCGCTGCCGATCGTCGGCGGGTCCGGCAGCCCGAGCCGGGTGCTGGGGCTGGTCGAACGGTGATCGTCGCCGAGGCGATCGGCCGGGTGCTCGCCGAGCTCGGCGTCGGGCACGCGTTCGGCGTGGTCGGCAGCGGCAACTTCCACGTCACCAACGCGCTGCGCGCGGCCGGGGTGCCGTTCGTCGCGACCCGGCACGAGGGTGGCGCTGCGACGGCGGCCGACGCGTTCGCCCGGGTCAGCGGGCGCCCGGCGGTGGTCACGCTGCACCAGGGCTGCGGGTTGACCAACGCCATGACCGGCATCACCGAGGCGGCCAAGAGCCGCACCCCGCTGCTGGTGCTGGCCGCCGACACGGCCGGCGCGGCGGTGCGCTCGAACTTCCGGGTGGACCAGGACGCCCTGGTCACGGCGGTCGGCGCGGTCGCGGAGCGGGTGCACTCGCCCGCGAGCGCCGTCGCCGACACCGTCCGGGCCCACCGCACGGCGGTCCAGCAGCGGCGCACGGTCGTGCTCAACCTCCCGCTGGACGTCCAGGCCGCGCCCGCCCCGGACGTCGGCGCGGTCCCGGTGGTGCGCCCGGTCGGCCCGCCACGCCCGTCGGCCGACGCCACGGCCGAGCTCGCCGGGATGCTCGCCGCGGCGCGGCGGCCGGTGTTCGTCGCCGGTCGAGGGGCCCGGGCGGCCCGGGAGCCGCTGCGCGCGCTCGCCGACGCCGCCGGCGCCCTGCTGGCCACCTCGGCGGTGGCGCACGGGCTGTTCGCCGGCGACCCGTTCGCCATCGGCATCTCCGGCGGCTTCGCCACCCCGCTCGCCGCCGAGCTCATCGCCGGCGCGGACCTCGTCGTCGGCTGGGGCTGCGCGCTGAACATGTGGACGATGCGCCATGGGCGGCTGATCGGGCCGGACGCCGGCGTCGTGCAGGTCGACCTCGACGTCGACGCGCTGGGCGCGCACCGGCCCGTCGATCTGGGTGTCGTCGGCGACGTGGCCGCCACGGCCGAGGATCTGCTCGTCGCGCTGCCGCAGCGGAACCGCGGCTACCGCACGGGCGAGGTCCGGGCCCGGATCGTCCGGGGGGGCCGCTGGCGCGACGTGCCCTACGACGACCTCGGCGGCCCGTCCGGCATCGACCCGCGCACGCTGTCGATCGGGCTCGACGACGTGTTGCCCGCCGAGCGCACCGTCGCCGTCGACTCCGGCAACTTCATGGGCTACCCCAGCGCCTACCTCTCGGTCCCCGACGAGCACGGCTTCTGCTTCACCCAGGGCTTCCAGTCGATCGGCCTGGGGCTGGCCACCGCGATCGGCGCGGCGCTGGCCCGGCCGGACCGCCTCGCGGTCGCCGCGCTCGGCGACGGTGGTGCGCTGATGGGCGTGGCCGAGCTGGAGACCGTGGCGCGGCTGGCGATCCCGATGGTCGTCGTGGTCTACGACGACCGCGGCTACGGCGCCGAGGTGCACCACTTCCCCGACGACGACCTCGGCGCGGTGACCTTCCCGGAGACCGACATCGCCGCGATCGGCCGCGGCTTCGGGTTCGAGGCCGTCACGGTCCGCAAGGCCGACGACCTGAGCGGCGTGGCGGAGTGGGTGCGCGGCGAGCGCGCCGCACCGCTGCTGGTCGACGCGAAGATCTCCTCCGACGGCGGCGCCTGGTGGCTCGCCGAGGCGTTCCAGGGCCACTGAGTGGATACGGTGGGGGTGTGAAGCTCACCGCCGCCGGGTCCGTGCTGCTGCTGGTCGACCTGCAGCAGCGCCTCATGCCGGCCATCCACGACGGCGACGCCGTGGTCGAGCGCGCCCGGCGCCTCGCCGAGGGCGCCCGGCTGCTCGACGTCCCCACCCGCGCCACGGAGCAGAACCCCGACGGGCTCGGGTCGACCGTCGCGCAGCTGGCCGGGTTCCCGCAGCTGGTGCTGCCGAAGACCTCGTTCGGCGCCGTCGACGAGCCCGGCTTCGCCACGTTGCTGCCCCCCGGGACCCGGGAGGTCGTCGTCGCGGGGTGCGAGGCACACGTCTGCGTGCTCCAGACGGTGCTGGGGCTGCTCGCCGAGGGCGAGCGGCGGGTCGTGCTGGTGGTGGACGCGATCGGCTCGCGGAACCCGGCCGACCGCGAGATCGCGATCGGCCGCGCCCGCGCCCACGGCGCGGAGGTCGTGACGAGCGAGATGGTGCTGTTCGAGTGGCTCTCGGACAGCACCCACCCGCGCTTCCGCGACGTGCAGAAGCTGATCAAGTAGCGTGCCGCGGGCCGATTCGGACCGGCGCCGGGGGCCCCGCTGCCGCTACCATGGCCCGCGTCCTCGACGAGCAGAGACAGGAAGCAGGCGGCAGCCCCCTTGACCCAGCCGGACACCGTCCAGTCCCGCATGGCCGTTCCGGACGCCGCGCTGCTGGCCCTGCTGGGCTCGCGCGACGAGAGCCTGCGCGTCGCGGAGGAGCTCCTCGACGCCGACGTGCACGTGCGCGGCAACGAGCTCGCCCTCACCGGAACCCCGGCCGATGTCGCGTTCGCCGAGCGCGTGTTCACCGAGCTGATCACCCTCGCCGAGCGCGGGCAGCAGGTGAACCCGGACTCCGTGCGCCGCACCGTCGAGATGCTCGCGACGGACGACCCCGCGACGGCGACGATTCGCGGGGAGTCGCCGGCCGAGGTGCTGAGCCTGGACATCCTCTCCCGGCGCGGCCGCACGATCCGGCCCAAGACGCTGAACCAGAAGCGCTACGTCGACGCGATCGACGCGCACACGATCGTCTTCGGCATCGGCCCGGCCGGCACCGGCAAGACCTACCTGGCCGTCGCCAAGGCCGTGCAGGCGCTGCAGGCGAAGACGGTGAACCGGATCATCCTGACCCGTCCGGCGGTGGAGGCGGGAGAGCGGCTCGGCTTCCTGCCCGGCACGCTCTACGAGAAGATCGACCCCTACCTGCGCCCGCTCTACGACGCGCTGCACGACATGATCGACCCCGAGTCGATCCCGAAGCTGATGGGGGCGGGCACGATCGAGGTGGCCCCGCTGGCGTACATGCGTGGCCGCACCCTGAACGACGCGTTCATCCTCCTCGACGAGGCGCAGAACACGACGCCCGAGCAGATGAAGATGTTCCTCACCCGGCTCGGCTTCGGGTCGAAGATCGTGGTGACCGGCGACGTCACGCAGATCGACCTGCCGGGCGGCACCCGGTCGGGCCTGATGGTGGTCCGCGACATCCTCGACGGCCTCCAGGACGTGCACTTCTCGAACCTGACGAGCAGCGACGTCGTGCGGCACCGACTGGTGGGCGAGATCGTCGACGCCTACGCCCGTCACGACGCCGCGCACCAGGAGGTGCCCAGCAGCCTCGTGCCGAACCGGGCGGACCGCCGCGCCCGTCGCCGCTGAGGTCGGCGGCCGTGTGTGTGGCCCGCGGGCGGACGGGTACTGCACCGTCCACGACTGAGCGCGGGACCGGAACGCGGGGTCGCTAGGCTGAACCGTCCCCGACCAGCGAGGAAGCGCCCGTGAGCATCGAGGTGTGCAACGAGTCCGGCGTCGGGCTGGACGAGTCGCTGATCGCCTCCGTGGCCGCGTACGTGCTGCAGGTGATGCGGGTGAACCCGGCCGCCGAGCTGGCGAT
>DATMJH010000515.1:0-3615 GCA_035554015.1 Mycobacteriales bacterium | reverse complement strand
CGCCCAGCCGAGCTCGTCGAACAGCGCGCGGAGCTCGAGCGCGGTCTCACGCACCTCGGCCCACCCTGTGCCCGGCATCGGGTCGACGTCGCGCACGTCGCCTGGGCGGCGAGCTACGGCTGCCTGGACCTCCACCCGTGGCCGACGCGGCGGGCGCACGTCGAGCTGCCGGACGAGCTGCGCATCGACCTCGACCCGATGCCGGGCACAGGGTGGGCCGAGGTGCGTGAGACCGCGCTCGAGCTCCGCGCGCTGTTCGACGAGCTCGGCTGGGCGTCCTTCCCGAAGACCAGCGGCAGCAAGGGCCTGCACGTGTACGTCCGGCTGCGGCCGCAGTGGTCGTTCAGCGACGTGCGGCACGCGGCGGTCGCGGTGGCCCGGGAGATGGAGCGCCGCCGTCCGGACCTGTGCACCGCCAGGTGGTGGAAGGAGGAGCGCGGCGAGCGGGTGTTCCTCGACTACAACCGGATGGCGCGCGACCAGACGATCGCCAGCGCCTACAGCGTGCGCGCCCGGCCGACCGCGACGGTGAGCGCGCCGCTGGCGTGGCACGAGGTGCCCGAGGCCGAGGTGGACGACTTCGACATCTGGACGATGCGCGAGCGGTTCGACCGGCTCGGCGACGTGCACGCCGCGATCGACGACGTCGCGCACGACCTGACGCCGCTGCTCGAGCTCTACGACCGGCAGGGCGAGGGCGAGGCGCCGTTCCCGCCGTCGTTCGCGCTGCAGCCGGGGGAGCCCAAGCGGGTCCAGCCCAGCCGCGACACCCGCAACCGCCGCTGATCCCAGGAGGGGCGCTCAGCGCAGGGGGGAGCGGATGAGGCCCTCCTGCACGACGCTCACGGCCAGCTGCCCGTCGCGCGTGTAGATCGAGCCCTGCGCGAGCCCGCGGGCCGCCCCGGTCCACGGCGAGCGCTGGTCGTAGAGCCACCACTCGTCGGCCCGGAACGGCCGGTGGAACCACATCGCGTGGTCCAGGCTGGCGCCGCTGACGTCGACGCCCCAGGCCAGCCCGTGGTTCAGCAGCGTGGAGTCGAGCAGCGTCATGTCGCTGGCGAACGTCACCGCGCACACGTGCAGCAGCGGGTCGTCGGGCAGCGTGCCGTCGGCGCGCATCCACACCTGCGAGGCGGGCCGGCGGTAGCCGGTGTCCTTCGCGACCCGCGGCGGCTCGCCGACGTACCGGACGTCGATGGGCCGCGGGCGGGCGTACCAGCCGTCGAGCTCGTCGTCGTAGGGCTTCATGCGGTGCTCGAGCCGTTGCAGGGTCTCCGGCTCCGGCACGTCGGGCATCGGCTGCTGGTGCTCGACGCCGCCTTCCACCAGCTGGAAGGACGCCGCCAGGTTGAAGATCGCCTTGCCGTGCTGGATGGCGACGACGCGCCGGGTGGTGAAGCTGCGGCCGTCGCGGATGCGGTCGACCTCGTAGACGATCGGCACGCTCGGGTCGCCGGGGCGCAGGAAGTAGGCGTGCAGCGAGTGCACCGGACGGTCGCTCGGCACGGTGCGGCCGGCGGCGACGAGCGCCTGCCCCGCCACCTGCCCGCCGAACACGCGCTGCAGCGCCTCGGTGGGCTGCTTGCCGCGGAAGATGTCGACCTCGATGCGCTCGAGGTCGAGCAGGTCGACCAGCCGCTCGAGCGGGGTGCTGCCCTGGACCGTCGTCACCCGCCGATCCTGCCAGCCGCCCGGGTCAGTCCTGCTTCAGGCCCAGCGCCCGCTCGCCGCCCCAGGTGACGACGCTGATGACCAGCGCGCCGACCACGGCGCTCCAGAACCCGTCCACCGACAGCCGGTCGGTGAGCGCGGCGGTCAGGCCGAGCATCGCGGCGTTCACCACGAGCAGGAACAGGCCCAGCGTGAGCAGCACGAACGGCAGCGACAGCAGCGTGACCACCGGCTTCACCAGCAGGTTCACCAGCGCGAGGATCACCGCGACGACCAGGTAGTCGACCGCCTCGCCGCGCACCTCGATGCCGGGCACCAGCACCGTGGCGACGTACACCGCGCCGACGACGAGCAGCAGCTTGAGCAGCAGTCTCATGACGGGCTCCCTCCCAGGACGGCGCCGAGATCGAACCGCACCGGCCGCTCCAGCTGCTCGTACGTGCACGAGCCGGCGTCCCGGTCCGGCCGGAAGTGCCGGAGCTGCGCGGTGTGCCGGAACCGCGCGCCCTCCATGTGGTCGTAGGCGACCTCGGCGACGAGCTCCGGGCGCAGCGGCACGAACGACAGGTCCTTGTCGCGGTTCCACCGGCTGCCCGCCGCCTGGGTGGGGCTGCGCTCGCTCATCAGCTCACCGAGCCACGGGTGCTGCTCGCCGTCGGCCAGCCGGTACGGCTCGAGCTCGGCCACCAGCTGCTGCCGCCGCGCCATCGGGAACGACGCCGCGACACCGACGTGCTGCAGCGCTCCGTTCTCGTCGTGGAGGCCGAGCACGAGCGAGCCGACGACCGGGCCGCTCTTGTGCCACCGGAACCCGCCGACGACGCAGTCGGCCGTCCGCGCGTGCTTGACCTTGAGCATCACCCGCTTGTCGGGGGAGTACGGGAGGTCGACCGGCTTGGCGACGACGCCGTCGAGACCGGCGCCCTCGAACAGGGTGAACCACTCGCGGGCGAGCGCCGGGTCGTCGGTGACCGGGGTCAGGTGCACCGGCGGGCCGGCGTCGGAGAGCGCCTCCTCCAGCCGGCGGCGGCGCTCCGCCTGCGGGCGGTCGACCAGCGCTTCATCGCCGAGCGCGAGCAGGTCGAAGGCGACGAACGAGGCCGGGGTCGTCTCGGCCAGCATCCGCACCCGCGACTCGGCCGGGTGGATGCGCTGCAGCAGCGCCTCGAAGTCGAGCCCCTTGCCCGCGGCGATGACGATCTCGCCGTCGACGACGCACCGCGGCGGGAGCTGCGCCCGGACGGCGTCGACGACGTCGGGGAAGTAGCGCGTCAGCGGCTTCTCGTTGCGGCTGCCCAGCTCGACCGCGTCGCCGTCGCGGAACACGATGCAGCGGAAGCCGTCCCACTTCGGCTCGTAGAGGTAGCCCGGGCCGTGCGGCACCTCCGGCACGGACTTCGCGAGCATCGGCTTGACTGGTGGGGAGATCGGCAGCTGCACGGGAGCAGTCTGCCGTGCAGCCGGTCCGCGCTACTCGAACAGCGAGTCGTGCCGGTGCCCGGCGCGCCGGTGCGCCGCGGCACGCGCCCGACGCCGGCGCAGCACCACGACGGCGTCGACCGCGCCGGCGAACGCGAGCACGAGCAGCGCGAACCCGGCGAACGTGGCGCCGGCCCGCACCGCGAGGACGCCGAGCAGCGCGCAGAGCACCGCACCGCTGGCCGCCAGGACGAGCCGCAGGTTGAGCGCGCTGCGGGCCGAGGTCGGTTCGGTCATGCCTCCGACGTGCCCGCCGGGCGGTGGAGTGGAACGCTGCGCGCGTGGTCGACCGCCTGCGCAGAGCGTCGCCGCTGCTGCTCGCCGCGTTCCTCGGCAGCGCCGGCGTCGTGCACTTCGTCGCGCCGGCGCCGTACGAGCGGCTGATCCCGCCGTTCCTCGGCGATCCCCGGCCGTGGGTCTACGGCAGCGGCGTGGCGGAGATCGCGGTCGCGGCGGCCGTCGCCG
>DATMJH010000514.1:0-2827 GCA_035554015.1 Mycobacteriales bacterium | reverse complement strand
CCCCCAGCTGACGCGCGACCGGGGGGCGGTGCCCGGTTTGCCCCGGAAACGCCGCAGTCTCAAGGGATCGCGGGGCCTCGCCGAAGGAGCGGTGTCACCCGGACGGCTCTCCAGATCGCCGTCTGCCGCTTCCCCGACGAGGAGCTCCGATGAGCCTGGTCACCACCCCCGCCCGCGCGCTGGCCACCTGCACCCAGTGCGCGAGCACCCGGGTCACGGCGATCACCATGACGCTCACCGACGGCTCGGTCGTCGACTTCACCTCCTGCCACTCCTGCGAGCGCAAGCGCTGGGTGCAGGAGGGTCACGAGCTCGACATCGCGACCGTGCTCGGCAAGACCCGCAAGGTGAAGGCCGCCTGAGCCGGACTGGCTTCCGGCGGCCGGCCGCCGCCGTCTAGGGTCGCGGCGTGACCCGCGACCTGTCGACGATCGTCAAGGCCTACGACGTCCGGGGCACGGTCCCCGACCAGCTCGACGCCGACGTCGCCCGCGCGCTCGGCGCCGCTTTCGCCCGGTTCACCGGCGCCGAGCAGATCGTGACGGCCCGCGACATGCGCGAGTCCGGCGTCGAGCTCGCCCGCGCCTTCGCCGAGGGCGCGACCGCGCAGGGAGCCGACGTCGTCGACGCCGGCCTCGGCTCGACCGACCTCCTGTACTACGCAGCCGGCACCCTCGACGTGCCCGGCGCGATGTTCACCGCCAGCCACAACCCGGCGCAGTACAACGGCATCAAGCTGTGCCTGTCGGGCGCCCGGCCGGTCGGGCAGGACTCCGGCCTGCGTGAGCTGCGGGCCGAGGCCGAGCGCTTCCTCGACGAGGGGCTCCCCGAGCCGGCTGCCCGGCAGGGCGAGGTGACCGAGCGCGACCTGCTGGCCGGCTACGCCGCCTACATGAAGCAGCTCGTGCCGGGCCTCGACGCCGTCCGCCCGCTGAAGGTCGTCGTCGACGCCGGGAACGGCATGGGCGGCCACACGGTCCCGACCGTCTTCGCGGGCCTGCCGCTCGAGCTGACCGCGATGTACTTCGAGCTCGACGGCTCCTTCCCGAACCACGAGGCGAACCCGATCGAGCCCGAGAACGTCCGCGACCTGCAGGCGATGGTGCGCGAGGCAGGTGCCGACCTCGGCCTCGCCTTCGACGGCGACGCCGACCGCTGCTTCGTCGTCGACGAGAAGGGCGACGTCGTCCCGCCGTCGGTGCTGACGGCGCTGATCGCCGAGCGGGAGCTGGCCAAGGAGCCCGGGTCGACGATCATCCACAACCTCATCACCTCGCGGGCGGTGCCCGAGGTCGTGCGCGAGAACGGCGGCACGCCCGTGCGCACCCGGGTGGGGCACTCGTTCATCAAGGCGGAGATGGCTCGCACCGGCGCCGTGTTCGGCGGCGAGCACTCGGGCCACTTCTACTTCCGCGACTTCTGGAACGCCGACTCGGGCATGCTCGCCGCGCTGCACACCGTCGCCGCGCTCGGCGGGCAGGAGGGCACCCTCTCGCAGCTGCTGTCGCGGTACTCCCGCTACGTCGCCAGCGGCGAGATCAACAGCACGGTCGACGACCAGGCCGCGCGCCTCGCCGCGCTCAAGGACACGTACGCCGACGCCGAGGTCGACGAGCTCGACGGTCTGACCGTCGACCTGGGCGGCGGCGCCTGGTTCAACGTGCGGGCCTCGAACACCGAACCGCTGCTGCGGCTGAACGTCGAGGCGCCCGACGCGGCGACGATGGAGCGGGTCCGCGACGAGGTGCTCGCGGTCATCCGCGGCTGACCCGAGCGACGCCGCTGCCGCTCGCTAGGCTTCCGGCCATGCAGCTGGACCCCGCCCTGCTCGACATCCTCGCCTGCCCCGACTGCCGGTCGCCGCTCGAGGCCGACCCGGAGGCGAACGGAGGCGCGGGCGAGCTGCTGTGCACCGGGTGCCCGCTGGCCTACCCGGTGCGTGACGACATCCCGGTGCTGCTCGTCGACGAGGCGCGCCGCCGCGAGCCGCAGGGGTGACCTCGCCGGCCGTCGTCGACCTCGACGACCCGGCCGCGGTCGAGGCCGCCGACCCGGCCGGGATGCTGCGCGCCGTCGCCTCGAGCGCCGCGCAGGTGCGCGAGGCGGCCGTCCTGGCGCGCGACGCCGGTGTCGCCCGGCTCGCCGACGGCGGCCGGCCGCGCGCCGTCGTCGTCTGCGGCATGGGCGGGTCAGGTATCGCCGGCGACGTGCTGGCCGCCGCGGCGGGCACCACCACGCCGGCCCCGGTGGTCAGCCACCGCGGGTACGGGCTGCCGTCGTGGGTCGGCGCCGGCGACGTCGTCATGGCGGTGTCGTGCTCGGGCACGACGGAGGAGACCCTGTCGGCGCTCGAGGAAGCGGTCCGCCGTGGCTGCCCGCTCGTCGTCGTCGGCGCCGACGGCTCGCCCGTGCACTCGCTGGCGCAGCGCGGCCGTGCGGTGTTCGTGCCGGTGACGCAGGGCCGGCAGCCGCGGGCGTCGGTCTGGTCGCTGTCGACGCCGCTGGTCGTGGCCGGCCAGGCGCTGGGCCTGTGCGACGGCTCCGACGACGTCGTCGAGGCCGCCGCCGCGGCGCTGGAGGACGTCGCCGTGCGCTGCCGGCCCGACGCCGAGGAGCTGGTCAACCCCGGCAAGCAGCTCGCCGGCCACCTGCACGGCGCGGTGCCGGTCGTGTGGGGCACGTCGCCGCTCGCCGGTGTCGCGGCCTACCGGCTGGCGTGCCAGCTGAACGAGAACGCCAAGGTGCCGGCCACGTGGGGCGTGCTCCCGGAGGCCAACCACAACCAGGTCGTCGCGCTCGACGGGCCGTTCGCCCGCGGCGCGTCCGA
>DATMJH010000513.1:0-4633 GCA_035554015.1 Mycobacteriales bacterium | reverse complement strand
CCTCGGCATGGGCGACGTGCTCACGCTCATCGAGCAGGCCGAGCAGAGCTTCGACCGCGACACCGCCGAGCGGATGGCCGGCAAGCTGCAGACCGGCGAGGACTTCGACCTCGAGGACTTCCTCGAGCAGATGAAGCAGATGGGCGGCATGGCCGGGCTGCCCGGGATGGGTGGCGGTCGCAAGGCCAAGCGCCAGCAGCAGAAGAGCGGGAAGAAGGGCAAGCGGGGGCCGGGACGCGCCGGCGGCCCGAAGAAGTCGCCGGTGGCCGACGGCGCCGGCGGTGGCGGACCGGCTCTGCCGCAGGGACTCCCGCAGCTGCCGCAGGGGTTCTCGCTGCCGCCTGGCCTGGGTGGCGCGCCGAAGAACGGCCCGGACCCGCTCGGGCTGCGCCGCCCGCGGTAGTGGACGACCGCCACCTGGCTCGCTCTCGTCCGGCAGAGCGACGCGTCCGTCCCGCGGCCGCCGACCTGCAGACCGCCGCGCTGCGCAGGGCGGAGCCGATGGCGTGAGCAGAGCGGCGGCGGTGCTGGCCGGGGCGCTGCTGCTGCCCGCCTGCACGGCCGACGACACGCGGCCGCCCGCGCCGACGTCCGCGCCGTCGGCGCAGGTCGCAGCACCGCCGGTGTGGCTGTGCCACCCGGACCTCGACGGCTCGGTGTGCGAGGGGAGTCTGGACGCGGTCGCCGTCACGGCCTCCGGCCAGGCCGCGGACCCGTTCGACCCCGCTGGCGCTCCGGCCGTCGACTGCTTCTACGTCTACCCGACGGTGTCGCGCGCGCCGAGCGACAGCGCCCCCCGCGAGCGGGAACCGGCGGTGGTGGCGGCGGTGCGCGCGCAGGCGGCCCGGTTCGGCGAGGTGTGCGAGCTGTTCGTGCCGGCCTACCGGCAGGTCACGGTCGGTGCGCTGTCGCGCGGACGGTTCCTGGCCCCCGAGCTGCAGGACAGGGCCTACGCCGACGTCCGGGACGCGTGGCGGACATGGCTCGCGGAGCGTGGCCGGGACCGCGGCGTGGTGCTGATCGGCCACTCGCAGGGCGCGATGGTGCTGGCCCGGCTCCTCGACGACGAGGTGCTCGCTGAGCCCGACGTCCGGAACCGGATCGTGTCGGCGCTGCTGATCGGCGGGAACCTGACGACGGCTGCGGGCTCCGACGTCGTCGATCGCGCCGGCGACCTCCCGGCGTGCCGGCAGGTCGGTCAGGTGCAGTGCGTCGTCGCCTACAGCGCTTTCGCCGAGCCGCCGCCGCAGGACGCCCTGTTCGGCCGGACGGTGCCCGGGCGCGAGGTGGTGTGCACCGATCCCACCCGGCTGTCCGGCGGCGACGGGACGCTGCACCCCTACTTCCCGACCGACCGGCTCGGGCCGGCGGGCGGCCTGGCGCAGACCCTGCCGGCGCCGGACGGCGAGGCCGCGTTCGTCGCCTACCCAGGCGCCGGAACAGCCACGTGCCGCGTCGAGGACGGCGCGAGCTGGCTGCAGGTGACGCCGGTGCCCGGCGCGCCGCTGCCGAGCACTGACCGGCGATCGGGGTCGGCGTGGGGGCTGCACGCCGTCGACGTCACGATCGCGCTCGGCGACCTCGTCGAGGTGGTGCGGCGGCAGGCCGAGACGTGGCGGCAAGCCGGCTGAGCCGGGACCGCGAGGTGTCGGCGCCTGCTGCGCGCCGCCCGCTGCCGCACAGCGGCTGGTGGTGCGGTCAGCTGCCGGGCCAGCTACCTTTCCGGCGGTGCCGTACGAGCATGATCCGAAGCGACTGCCGGCCAAGGCCCCCCGAGGCTGTCTCGTGGCCTTCGTCGTCGCCGTCGGGCTGCTGGTGCTGCTCCTGGTCGTGGTCGAGCTCGTCTTCCAGCCGCGGTTCCCCGACGCCGATCCGTTCTAGCGACACAGCGGCTGGCGGCTCGTGCCTGCGAGCGTGCTGCCGAGGCACTGCGGTCGTGTCATGCGGCGCCCGCCTGGGGCTCAGAAGTCGGCCGGTATTCGCAGGAACCACAGCCAGGCCAGTGCGAGGAACACCGTGATGACCCCGGTGATCCCGACGACGACGGCGACGAGCCGGTCGCGGGGCAAGAGCAGCCCAGCCGCGACGACGGCGAGTCCGAGCGTCACGAGGACGCCACCGACACCCATGAGGTAGAGGGCGCCGACGAGTACGGCGTAGCCGACGACGAGGGTCATCGCGGACGCGGTTGCCAGGAGGACGCGGCGTCGCCAGCGCGAGTGCGTCTGCTCCCCGGCCATCGCGGCCGACTGTAGTGCGGAACCCTCGCGTCAACGGCGCGGCGCGAGCGCTGCAGCGAAGAGCAGCGAGATCGCGGCGCCGACGTCAGCGCTGACGCCGCGGCTCGTCGCCACGAGCAGCAGCACGACGGCCAAGGCGAACCAGACCGGAGCGACGAACGGGTGGAGTCCGAGAATGAGGTTTATCGCCCAGCCCGCCACCGGTCACCGGCTCATCCCGCGCCACGCCGGCCTGTTCCGCGACACCGGCGGCACCGAGCTCGACGACGCCGTCCTGCTCTGCGGGACGGTGCTCTGCCGCTGGCACCGGCAGCGGATCAGGCCCGGCGCGCCCGCCGCAGCGACGGCCCTCCGACCAGCAGCCCGCTGACGACGGCGAGCGCCTGAGCCGTGGCCGCGACCGCGAGCGCCCCCGTCACTCCGTGCGCCGCGGCCGCCGCGCCGGCCACCGCACTGCCGACGGCGAAGCCGCCGAACTTCAGCGACGCGGCGGTCGTGACGACCTGCGTGCGCATCGACGCCGGCGACCACAGCTCGCGCACCGCCAGCGTCGAGGCGAGCACCGGCCCCTCGAGCCCCCCGGCCACGGCGATGACGGCGACGGCGACGGGCAGCGACGGCGCGAACACCAGCGCCGCCCACGCGAGCCCGAGACCGGTGATGCCGAGGTAGGTCAGGCGCATGGGCCCCGTCCGCGGCGTGCGGACCGCGACCAGCAGCGACCCGGCGAGGGCGCCGAGGGCGAAGGTCGAGAACAGCAGGCCGGCCGCCGCGGCACCGGCGCCGAGTTCGCGCGCGAGCAGCGGGAAGGCCACCGGCATGGCGCCCATGCCGGCGAAGGCGACGGTCGTCGCCGTGGTGACCGATCGCAGCGCGGGCGTCCGCACCAGCAGCTCGAGGCCGTCGCGGACGGTGCGCCACAGACCGCGGCTGCCGGCCGGCAGAGCGGGCACCGGCATCGGCACGCGCAGCACCGCGGCGAGGGCGATTGCCGACAGCCCGGCGGTCACCGCCACGGCGACGCCGGCGCCCAGCAGGCCGGCGAGCGTCCCCACCAGCGCCGGGCCGGTCACCGCCGCCACGTTGTACGACGTGGCCTCGGCGCCGTACGCGCGCCGCAGCAGCGGCGCCGGCACCAGCGGAGCGATGAGTCCGGTGAACCCGCCGGTGAGGACCGGCGCGGTCACGCCGGACAGCAGCGCGAGCCCGAGCACGACCGCCGCCGGCGCGGAGCCGGTCGCGGCGAGCAGCCCGAGCAGGCCGCCCAGCAGCAGCACCTGGTTGGCGACGAACGCCCGGCGTCGCCGGGTCGTCCGGTCCAGCCAGGCGCCGAGGACCGGACCGGTCACCAGCGCCGGCAGGGTGAGCGCACCGACCACGGCCCCCGCCAGCGCCGGGGAGCCGGTCCGCTCGAGCACCAGCAGGACCACGGCGACGCGTGCGGCCTCGTTGGCGAGCCGGGCCAGGGTGCTCGCCGTGAAGAGCCGACGCAGACCCGAGGAGCGCCACAGCCCCGGCGGCAGCGCGGCGGCGCCACCCGTGGCGAGCTCGCCGCGCTCCGGGGTGATGGTCGTTGCTCGCACACAGACATGGTCGGCCAGTACCGGCCGGTAGCCGCCGCCGTGGCCCTGTGGGATCGCTCACCCGAGCCGGTCGGCGCCGCCCGACCCCGTCGCGCCGCCAGACCCAGGTCGTGTCGCCCCGCCCAGATCGTGCCGCCCGACCCAGGGCGCACCGCCCGGCCGCGGTGGTGCTGCCGGCCGGTCTGGCACACTGTCCGGCGAGCCACCGCCGTCCGACGGCCCTCTACCCGTCGCCGGCGTGCCCGCACGAACGCGACCCCGGCGCACCCCACGCGCCAGCCGGGTCGCTTCCCCACGCCGTACGACTGGAGCACGAACACCCCGTGGCAACCAAGATCAAGCTCATGCGCCTGGGCAAGATGCGCGCCCCGCACTACCGCATCGTCGTCGCCGACGCCCGTACCAAGCGCGACGGCCGCGTCATCGAGACGATCGGCAAGTACCACCCGAAGGAGGAGCCCTCCTTCATCGAGGTCGACAGCGACCGCGCGCAGTACTGGCTCGGTGTCGGCGCGCAGCCGACCGAGCCCGTCGCCGCGATCTTCCGCGTCACCGGCGACTGGCAGAAGTTCAAGGGCGAGCCGGCCCCTCCGCCGATGAAGGTCGCCGAGCCGAAGGCGGACAAGAAGGCGGTGTTCGAGGCCGCCGCCAAGCAGGGCCTGGAGAGCGCCGGCGCCGCCACCACGCCGAAGAAGAAGGCCGCCCCGAAGGCCACCGCGGGCGACGACACCGCGCCCGCCGGCCACGCCGCGCCGCCGGCCGACCAGCCGACGACCGCCACCCCGGCCGCCGCGGACGGCGAGCCGAACC
>DATMJH010000512.1:0-3028 GCA_035554015.1 Mycobacteriales bacterium | reverse complement strand
GGCCGGTCCCCTGACGGACAAGGACGACGTCAAGCGCCGCATCGCCGGCATCGACGCCGGCGGCAGCACCGACCTGTCCGCCGGGTACCTGCGGGGACTCCAGGAGGCCCAGCGCGCCGCCGGCCCCGCCGGCGCCACGCTGCTGCTGGTGAGCGACGGCCACGCCAACGCCGGCGTCACCGACCCGGCCCAGCTCGGAGCGGTCGCCACCCAGGCCCACCGCAACGGCGTCACCACGACGACACTCGGCTTCGGCCTCGGCTACGACGAGCGGCTGCTGTCTGCTCTCGCACGGGGCGGGCAAGGGACCGAGCACTTCGCCGAGGAGGCCGACACCGCGGTGAAGCTCATCGCCGGCGAGGTCGACGGCCTACTGGACCAGGTGGCGCAGGCGGCGAGCATGCACATCCGCATGAACCCCGCTGTCGAGGGGCTCGCGGTGCTCAACGACCTCGCCGTGCAGACGGTCAACGACGGCGTGTTGCTCGAGCTCGGATCCTTCTACGCCGGCGAGACGCGCAAGATCGTGCTGCGCTTCCGCGTGCCGGGCATCGCGGCGCTCGGGCTGGCCCAGATCGCCACGCTGCGGCTGACGCACGTGTCGCTGCCCGACCTCGTGCAACACACAACCGAGCTGCCGGTGCACGTCAACGTGGTTCCGGGCGACCAGGCGGCGGGGCGCATCCCCAACCCGGTCGTGCAGTCCGAGGCGCTGTTTCAGGAGACGCAGAAGCGCAAGCGCGAGGCGAGCCGGCTCATGAGCGAGCGCCGGTACGGGGAGGCGTCGGCCATGCTCATGGACACGGCGGACCACCTGCGGGCGCGGGCCGCGGACATGCCGTCGGCGTACGCAGGTGAGCTCTACGACGAGCTCAGCACTGTCTCCGGCCTCGCACGCGAGGTCGACGCCGGCTACGGCGAGCGGGCAGCGAAGGCGGCGTCATACGACGCGGCGCGGAAGAGCCGGACGCGAGGACGCCGCATGCGCAGCGGAGCAGTGCTGCTACGTCGTACCGACGACGGCGCCGTGTTCGAGATGGAGGAGTGGCGGCTGCACGAACTCCAGCGCTGCGTGACAGCCGCTGGCCTGGTGTTCGAGCGCGACGGCCACAACGGGCAGGACGCCGTAGAGGCGATCCTCTTGCAGCTCCCTGTCGAGGATCCGCTGCAGCCATTCCTCATGCTGGCTGTCGGCAACGGGTTCGCCGTCGAGCGCGCGTGATCAGAGGGCCTGCGGCGGGTAGAGCGCGTGCTGTGCTGACCGACATTGCCCGCCACCTCGTCGACGTGGTGCGACGCCGGCGGCGCGTGGACTGTTGCGTGACTGGCGCGTGGGGAGCGTCGCCTACATCGTCCCGAGCGCTGACATAGTGCGGAACAGCAGCGAGGCTAACGGTTCCCAGCTCGCTCAGCCTCGACCCGCCACCCGGCTCCGGCCCGCGGGACCCGAGCCGCTCTCCCGAGGAAGGAACCCCGACCTGACATGGCTTCAGGGCGTCGGCACTTCATTTACCCCCTTACCGCCACCAGCGGCTACAACTTCGGCCGCGGCAGGGCGATCACCCCGGACAACTACCTGCCCGATGCGCTGGCAGGCAAGACGGACGAGTGGGGCCTAGCGAAGAACTACCTCGTTCTTCACAAAGGAGACTGGATCTGGGCCTACTTCGGGGGCAAGGTCCGCCAAGTGCACGGCGTAGGCAGAGTGCAGGGCCTCGGCTACAAGAGCCAGTGGAAGCGCAACGTCGTCTACATCGACTGGGACGCCGCGTTGACCGCCGAGTTGCAGGACCGGCCGATCTTCTACGAGGACTACCAGCAGCGTGTCCAGGGCGCCGTTGAACGGGCCAACGACGAGACCACCGCCGTGCTCGAGCGTTGGCTCCGCCGCGTCCGCTCCGGCGGCGCGGACGCCCCGACATCGTCAAACGTGCGCCGCGTGCCACGGGAGACGCTGGTGCGCATCGGCCAGGGCGCCTTCCGCAACGCGACGCTCAAGCGCTTCGGCAGAGCGTGTGCAATCACCCGCACCCACGAGGAGTGGACGCTGCAAGCGGCTCACATCGTCCCGGTAGCTGAAGGCGGTACTCACTCGGCGCCCAACGCGCTGCTCCTGCGCGCCGATCTGCACAACCTGTTCGACCGTGGGCTCATCAGCGTCACAAGCCGCCTGACGGTCGACGTCGACCGGTCCGTCACGGACGCGGCCTATCGCGCCTTGCAGGGTCGACCCGTCGCACTTCCGACGGGGGTGCCGAAATACGAGTTCGCCGCGAACCTTGCTCGCCACCGCGCGGCCCGTCGCGTCGGTAGTGCATGAACCCCTGGGCGCCTTCATGAGTGCCCTCGATCCAGCGGCCAGGACTTCGCCAAAGAGTTGGCCAGGCCCGCGAAGCGCCTTCTGCCTCGCGTCGTCGACAGCACCAACTCGGCACCACTTCACCGCACACGAAGCAAGCGTCCGCAACCGGCTTGCCTTTTGGACCGCCGCGGACAGCAATGGATCAGTCCCTCACGACCGCTGCGCAAGCTGCCCGACGATCGGCACCAGCGTCTCGACCCACGGCCTGCCGCGGCTCTGGCGGGCTCGCCCGTCAGATGCTGCTTGACGTGCCGGTCGTTGCACCCGCTCTTGGACCGCAAACCAGTCCGCGGCGATCAGGCAGGCAGGGCACGATCTTTCGGGGGCTGCGCGTACAACAGGGAAGACGTTGACGAACCGGCTAAGGAGCAAACGTTGCGCTGCCCCAGCTGTAGCTCGCGAGACATCGACCTCATCGAGCACCTGCCCGACACCCGGCGTCATCTCGTGTGCCTTGAGTGCGATCACCGTTGGCTGCACGGCGAGCCAGCAGTCGTCCGGACCCACACCGACACGCGGCAGGCGCTGAAGAACCGCTTCCCGGGACCGGACGCGGTCCCCGCCGACGTCGCGCACCACGTGGCGGAAGCCAAGGCAGACTTCCTGCAGCGACGTCCGGCTCCGAAGCCGGACGTCGCTGCAGGAAGTCTGCCTTGGCTTCCGCCA
>DATMJH010000511.1:0-10865 GCA_035554015.1 Mycobacteriales bacterium | reverse complement strand
GGCGAGGGCGACCGCCTTGACCAGCGCGTCGGGCTCGGTGACCCCGACGGTGATGCCCTTGCCCTGCTCGCCGCGGGCGGGCTTGACCACGACCTTTCCGACCTCGGTGAGGAATGCCAGGTCGTCGTCGTCGCCGGTGGCGGTGCGTCCGCGGGGGACCGACAGGCCGGCGGCCTGGCAGATCCGGCGGGTGATGCGCTTGTCGTCGCACCGGCTCATCGCGACGGCCGTGGTCAGCTCCGACAGCGACTCGCGGGTGACGATGCTGCGGCCGCCGTGGGTCAGTCGGACCTCGCCCCAGTCGGCGTCGAGGACCTCGACGCCGATGCCGCGCCGCCGCGCCTCGTCGGCGACGATGCGGGCGTAGGGGTTCAGCCGCTCGTAGTCGGCGGACGGCGGGCCGGCGAACAGCCGCTCGTTGATGGTGTTCTTGCGCTTGACGGCGAGCACCGGCACCCGGGTGAAGCCGACCCGCTCGTACAGCCGGATCGCCTTGCGGTTGTCGTGCAGCACCGACAGGTCGATGTAGCGACGACCCCGCTCGACGTAGTGCTCGGCCAGGGCGCGGGTGAGCAGCTCGCCGACGCCGGACAGCCGGCTCTGCGGGTCGACGGCCAGGCACCACAGGCTGGTGCCGCCCTCCGGGTCGCCGAACGCCTCGACGTGGTCGATGCCGGTGACGGTGCCGACGAGGCGCCCGGTGCCGGGCTCCTCGGCGAGAAGGTAGGTAAAGGCGGGGGAGGCGTTGTTGTCCAGCACGACCGAGGGATCCGCGTACAGCATCCCGGCGGTGGCGTAGACGGCGTTCATCGCCTCGACGTCCTCGGCGGAGGACAGCTCACGCACACGCGCCGAGCAGGCCGCCTCGACCGGCGAGTAGGTGGGGAGGTCGAGCCGGTAGGTGTGGGAGGGGTCGAGGAACAGCTCGGCGGGCGACTGCGACACCAGCACGTGCGGGTCGCGCGGGTAGATGCAGATGTCGCGGTGGCCGCTCTCCTCAGCACGCAGGGCAGCTCTCAGCTTGTCCTGCGACGTGAACGTCTGGCCGAACACGACGCGACCCCAGCCGCAGTCGAGCACCACCTCGGGACGGATGCCTTCGGGCAGGTCGGCGGCCGCCCGGTGCCAGCGCGTGCTGAACAGCCCGGTGGACGCCCCGCCGCTCTCGGCGGAGGTCACCAGCGCGGCCCGCCGTGCCGGCTCACAGCCCGTGCTCCTGCAGCCACATCTCGAGCAGCGCCACCTGCCACAGCGGGTTGCCGCCCAGCGGGGTGAGCGAGGCGTTCGGGGCGTCGAGCAGCTGCTGCACCGCTCCTGGGCGCAGCAGCGCGCGCTCCTTGGCGGCCGGCGCGGTGAGCGCGTCGCGCACGCGCTCGAGGAAGGCGCCCTCGAGATGGGTGAGCGCCGGCACCGGGAAGTAGCCCTTGGGCCGGTCGATCACCTCGCTCGGGATGACTCGGCGAGCGGCCTGCTTGAGCACGCCCTTGCCGCCGTGCGCGGTCTTGAGCTCCGGCGGGCAGGTGGCGGCCAGCTCGACCAGCTCGTGGTCGAGGAAGGGCACCCGTGCCTCGAGCCCGAACGCCATGGTCGTGTTGTCGACCCGCTTGACCGGGTCGTCCACCAGCATCACCTCGGTGTCGAGGCGCAGCGCGCGGTCGAGCGCGGTGTCGGCCCCCGGGCGGGAGAAGTGCTCGCGGACGAACGCGCGGCTCGGGTCGTCGCGCAGCTGCCACTCCGGCTCGAGCAGGTCGTTGAGCGCCTCGTGCGAGCGGTCGAGGAAGTGCTGCGCGTACGTCTCGACGGCGGCGTCGACGTCGTCGCCGCACGCGAGCACCGGCGGGTACCAGTGGTAGCCGGCGAACACCTCGTCGGCGCCCTGGCCCGACTGCACGACGTGCACGTGCCGCGAGACCTCCTGCGACAGCAGGTGGAACGCGACGACGTCGTGGCTGACCATCGGCTCGGACATCGCGCGGACGGCGTCGTCGAGCGCCGGCAGCACGCGGTCGGGCGGCACCATCATCCTCGTGTGGCTGGTGCCGAACCGCTGCGCCACGAGGTCGGAGTAGACGAACTCGTCGCCGCTGCGTCCGCCGACCGGCTCGAAGCCGATGCTGAAGGTGCGCAGGCCCCGCTGCCCCTGCTCGGCGAGCAGGCCGACGACGAGCGAGGAGTCCACGCCGCCGGACAGCAGCACGCCGACCTCGATGTCGGCGACCATGCGTCGCTTCACCGACACGCGCAGCGCCTCGAGGACGGCGTCCTCCCAGTCGCGGTCGGACCAGGACGCGCGCTCGGGGTCCCGCGCGTACGGCGGCTGCCAGTACGTGACGTCGCGCTGCCGGCCGTCCGGCTCGAGCACGCGGACCGTCGCGGGCGGCAGCTTGCGGACGCCGGCCACTACGGTGCGCGGCGCGGGCACGACGGCGTGGAAGCTCAGGTAGTGGTGCAGGGCGACGGTGTCGAGCGAGGTGTCGATGCCGCCGCCGGCGAGCAGCGCCGGCAGCGTGCTCGCGAACCGCAGCGCAGTCCCCTGGCCGTCACGGACCTCGGCCAGGTACAGCGGCTTGATGCCGAGCCGGTCGCGGCCGAGGACGACGCGGCCGCTGTCGCGCTCGACGATGACGAACGCGAACATGCCGAGCAGCCGGTCGACGAAGCGCTCGCCCCACTGCGCGTAGGCCTTGAGCACGACCTCGCTGTCGCCGGTGCTGAAGAAGCGGTGGCCGTGACCCTCCAGCTCGGCGCGCAGCTCGCGGTAGTTGTAGACCATCCCGTTGAACACCAGGGTGAGCCCGAGATGCGGGTCGGTCATCGGCTGGGCGGCGTGCTCGGTGAGGTCGACGACCTTCAGCCGGCGGTGGCCGAGCGCCACCGGTCCCGCTGCCCAGGCACCGACGCCGTCGGGTCCCCGGTCAGCCATCGTCGCCGTCATCCGGGCCACCGCGGCGACGTCGGCGGGGCGTCCGTCGCGACGGACCTCACCGCTCAGGCCGCACACCTGGTGGCCCCTCCCGCGTCGTCCGGCTGGTCTCCCGTGCTGCGTTCCACCGGCCTGCGCGGCCAAACGCGACCGTGCCGACGGTCACGATCGTCCCATCCGCGGCGGCGCGGTCATGCCCGGGGGGCGAGCACCTCCACGACGACCTGCGCGACGCCGTCGAAGCCCAGGGCGCGGGAGCCGGCGCGCGACAGGTCGATGATGCGGTCGTCGACGTACGGGCCGCGGTCGTTCACCAGGCACGTCATCGCGAGGCCGGCCCGGGACACCCTGACCAGCGTGCCCAGCGGCAGCGTCTTGTGCGCGCAGGTGAGCCGCTCGGGGTCGTAGGGGGCGCCGCTCGCGGTCGGGTTGCCGACGAACCCCGGTCCGTACCAG
Source organism: Mycobacteriales bacterium (assembly GCA_035554015.1). Lineage (GTDB taxonomy): Bacteria > Actinomycetota > Actinomycetes > Mycobacteriales > SCTD01 > DATLGD01. The sequence continues at coordinate 7,486 of DATMJH010000511.1, read as the reverse complement.
GAGGCCTCTCCGCGCAGCACCGTCCCGCTCGGTCCGTAGCCGGCCGGGTAGCCGCTGCCGGTAGCCTCGGCCAGTGCGACGAGCGGCGCCTCCCGTTCGGCGGCCGCCCTGCTCCGGCGTGTCTGCGCCGGCGTCAGCGAGCGTGCGACGTCGGCCGAGGCGGCATCCAGCCGCTCGCGCGCGGCGGCGAGGTCGGCGGCGAGGCGGAGCACCTCCGCGGCGCGGGCTCGCGCCCGCTCGGCCTCGAGGGCGGCCGCCGCCTCGGCGAGCACGCGGCGGGCCTGCTCCTGCGCCTGGAGGGCGGCGACGGTCTCCGCACGCAGCGCTACCCGTAGCGCGTCGGCGCGCTGCGCCAGCGCCTGCGCCGTCGACGTGCGCGCGTCGACCGCCGTGGACAGGTCGGAGGCGGCGAGGACGGCCGCCCGCGCGCCACGCCGCTCGAGCTCGGCGTCGGCCAGCCGTCGCAGATCCGGTGCGGCGAGCGCGGCGGCGAGGTCGGCCATCGGCTCCGGGACCGCCGCAGCGGTCGCGAGGTAGGCCTGCCGTGCCCGCGCGTCGACCGCGTCCTGCGCGGCGTCGCGCTGCTCGCCCAGGCGGCTCATCTCGACCCGCAGCGCGCTCTGCCGCGCGGCCGCCTCGTCCAGCGCGGCCGCGTAGCGCTCAGCCTGCTCAGTGGCCGCGGCGAGGCGCTCGCGCAGCGTCGTCAGGTCGGCCTGCTGGGCCTGCTGGGCCTGCTGGGCCTGCTCGGCCGGAGCCGCGGTGGCCGCCGGGCTCACCGCAGGGGTGACCGCCGGGGGCACGCCGAGGAGCGCCGCGGCGACGAGGGCCAGCGGCGCGAGCGCGGGAGCGACGCGGCGCACGCTCTCGTCGTCGGCGTCCGCGATCTTCGGCTGTAGTCCGAGCCGACGGTGCAGCGTGCCGGTGCTCTCGGTAGCGTCCGCAGCGGACCGACCGACGGGAGGGCGGACGTGCGCATCGGTGTGCTGACGGGTGGCGGTGACTGCCCCGGGCTGAACGCGGTGATCCGCGCCGTCGTCCGCAAGGGCGTCGAGGTGCACAGGCACGAGTTCGTGGGGTTCCGCGACGGCTGGAAGGGGCCGCTCGAGAGCATCACCATGCCGCTCGACGTGCAGACGACGCGCGGCATCCTGCCCCGCGGCGGGACCATCCTGGGCAGCAGCCGCACCAACGTCATGAAGGTCGAGAACGGCGTCGAGCGGGTGCGGGAGAACCTCGAGCGGCTCGGCGTCGACGCGCTCGTCGCGATCGGCGGCGAGGACACGCTCGGGGTGGCGACGCAGCTGGCGGCGGCCGGGCTGAACGTGGTCGGCGTGCCGAAGACGATCGACAACGACCTCGGTGCCACCGACTACACCTTCGGCTTCGACACCGCGGTGCAGATCGCCGTCGACGCCATCGACCGGCTGCACACGACCGCCGAGTCGCACCACCGGGCCCTGATCGTCGAGGTCATGGGCCGGCACGCCGGGTGGATCGCGCTGCACTCCGGCCTGGCCGGAGGCGCGAACGTCATCCTCATCCCCGAGCGGCCGTTCGACATCGACCAGGTCTGCGACTACGTGAAGAGGCGCTTCCAGAAGCAGTTCGCGCCGATCATCGTGGTGGCGGAGGGGGCGCAGCCGCTCGAGGGCACGGTCGAGCTGCAGACCGGCGAGAAGGACTCGTTCGGGCACGTCCGCCTGGGCGGCATCGGTCAGGTGCTGGAGCGGGAGATCCAGGCGCGCACCGGCTACGAGTCGAGGCAGACGGTGCTCGGCCACGTGCAGCGCGGCGGCACACCGACGGCCACCGACCGCATCCTGGCGACCCGGTTCGGGCTGGCCGCAGCGGACGCGGTCCACGACGGCGACAGCGGGAAGATGGTCGCGCTGCGTGGCACCGACATCGTGCGGGTGCCGCTCGAGGAGGCCACCCGAGAGCTCAAGCTGGTGCCGGTCGAGCGCTACGCCGAGGCCGAGGTCTTCTTCGGCTGACGACCCCCCACCCCCGTGCGTCCGCGTCCTGCCACACCGCTGCCGCGCACGTCATCGGACGTCCCGCCGCGGGTGGCCACCGTGACGTCCGATCGCGGCCGCGCGGGCGATGTGCCAGGACGCGGACGCAGGGGGGTCAACGGGCGAGGGCGGCCTGCCACAGGCGGGCCATCCGTCCGCTGAAGGCGCAGAGCAGGACGCGCTCCACGGCTGTGGTCGCCGAGCGCAGCGCGGCGACCGACACCTGCGCCGCCTCGTCGTCGGGGTAGCCGTAGACGCCGGTCGAGATGGACGGGAACGCGACCGAGCGCGCGCCGACCTCGTCGGCGCGGGCCAGCGAGGCGGTGTAGGCGCCGGCGAGCAGGTCGGCCTCCTCCGGCCGGCTGCGGTGGACCGGGCCGACGGCGTGGATCACCCAGCGCACCCGCGGCTCGAGGTCGAACGCCGGCGTCACGACCGCCGAGCCGGTCGGGCAGCCGCCGATCTCGCGGCACGCCGCCAGCAGCCGCGGGCCGGCGGCCCGGTGGACCGCGCCGTCGACCCCACCGCCGCCGAGCAGCCCGCTGTTGGCTGCGGTGACGACGGCGTCCACCTCCAGCGTCGTGATGTCGGCGGTGACCACCTCGATGCGCATCGCCTCAGCCTGCCACCGGGCGGTGCCAGCGCCGACCTGCGAAAGCCGGTTGCCACGGTGATCAACAGGGACGCCACGCCGGCGGCTCGCGACCCGGACCGGCGTGGCGTTCCTGTTGATCAGGGTCGGCGGGGCGGTCGGTCCAGCACGCGTCGGGGCGGGCGCGACTAGCCTTCGGGCTGTGACCGATGCCGCCGCCGACCTCGACCGCTGGCGCTCGCTGCCGGCTGCGCAGCAGCCGTCGTGGCCGGACCCCGGCGCGCTCAAGGCGGTCTACGACACCCTCGCCGAGGTCCCGCCGCTCGTGCAGCCGGGCGAGTGCGAGAACCTCAAGGCCCGGCTCGCGGCCGTGGCGCGCGGCGAGGCGTTCCTGCTGCAGGGCGGTGACTGCGCGGAGACGTTCGACGCCAACACGGCCGACGGCATCCGCGGCAAGGTCCGCACCCTGCTGCAGATGGCGGTCGTGCTGACCTACGGCGCCAGCGTCCCGGTGGTGAAGGTGGGACGGCTCGCCGGGCAGTACGCCAAGCCCCGGTCGTCCGACGTCGAGGCCGGGACCGGGCTGCCCTCCTACCGGGGCGACGCCGTCAACGAGCTGCACGGCGAGCGCACGCCCGACCCGACCCGTATGGTCCGCGCCTACGCCAACAGCGCCGCGACGATGAACTTCATGCGGGCCATGGCCACCGACGGCTCGGCCGACCTCGCGGCGGTGCACGACTGGAACACCGACTTCGTGGCCCGGAGCCCGGCGGGCCACCGGTACGAGGAGCTCGCCACCGACATCGAGCGCGCGCTGGCGTTCATGCGCGCCTGCGGACTCCACCTCGAGGCGATGCAGGAGACGCACGGCGTCGAGCTGTACTCGAGCCACGAGGCGCTGCTGCTGGAGTACGAGCGAGCGCTCACCCGGCTCGACGACGCCAGCGGGCGGCCCTACGACCTGTCGGCGCACCTGGTGTGGATCGGCGAGCGCACCCGACAGCTCGACGGCGCGCACGTCGACCTCCTGTCCCGGCTCGCCAACCCGATCGGCGTGAAGATCGGCCCGTCCGCCAGCGGGGACGACGTCGTCGCGCTGTGCGAGCGGCTCGACCCGACGCTGGAGCCGGGCCGTCTCACGCTCATCTCGCGCATGGGCGCCGGGCGCGTGCGCGACGCCCTGCCGGGGATCGTCCGCGCCGTCGAGGCCGCCCGCGGGCCGGGCAGCGTCGTGTGGGCGTGCGACCCGATGCACGCCAACACCACCGAGTCGCCGAACGGCTACAAGACCCGGCACTTCGACGACGTCATGGACGAGGTGCGCGGCTTCTTCGAGGTGCACGCCGCGCTCGGAACGCATCCCGGGGGCGTGCACGTCGAGCTCACCGGCGACGAGGTCACCGAGTGCCTCGGCGGTGCGCACCAGCTCACCCACGACGACCTCGGCGGTCGCTACGAGACCGCATGCGACCCGCGGCTCAACAACAGCCAGTCGCTCGAGCTGGCCTTCCTCGTCGCCGAGATGCTGCAGTCGCGCCGGGCGCGCTGAGCGTCAGCCGGTCAGCTCGAACTCGGCGCTCGCCCGCCGGGTGCCGTCGTCGGCACGCACGACGCGCCGGCCGGAGCCGCTGCCGGGATCGGAGGCGACGAGCTCGGTCGCGAAGGTGCCGTCGGCGCCGACCGTCGCTGTGGTCTGCGACCCGGTGGGCCGCCCGCCGGGTCGCAGGAACTGCACCACGACGCTGGTGCCCGGCGTCCATCCCGTGCCGGTGACGGTGATCGTCGTGCCCTCGGGGCCGGAGTCCGGGTCGAGCGCGATGGCCGGCTCGCTGGTGGTCGCCGACGGGGTCGCCGTCGGCGACGCGGTGGTCGGCGACGGCTCCGGCGGCGCGGTCGTCGGCTCCGGCAGGAAGAACACGGTCGTCTGCGGCGACGTGACAGGTGGTGGCGGCGGCAGGTCGGGCAGCCGGATGGGCGTCGGCTGCTCGAGGGGCGGGAGCTCCACCTGCGGCAGCACGCCCGAGGCCGCCGGCAGGACCGCGTCGGTGCCGCGCGACATCACGACGCCGAGCCCGAGGCCCAGCACCACGGCGGCGACCACGCCGAGCACCGCCAGCAGAGGGGACAGCCGGCGCTGCTCGTCCTCCCAGTCGTCCCACTCCTCGTCGGTCAGGACGAGCGCCGACGCCGGCGGCAGCACCGCCTCGGCGTGCGTGGTGGCGGACCGCAGCAGCGGACCGCGAGCCGACTCGGGCAGCGCCGCGACGGCGAGCCCGGACAGCAGCAGGTGCACGCGCTCCTGCGCGTCGCGGACGGCGCCGCACGCCGGGCAGTCCTGCACGTGCCGCCGGACGGAGGCCTCGACGGGGGCTGCCGGGCCGCTCTCGCCGAGCTGCGCGAGAGCGCCGGGCGCGCCCGGGTGGGCCGGCACCGGCGGTGCCGGCTCGTCGTCGAGCAGGGGGACGGCGTGCAGCCGGGCCCGCGCGACGGTGGCGAGCGCACCGGCCTCCGTCGTGCCGAGCGCCACGGCCACCGAGGTCATCGGCAGCCGGTAGGCGTCGCGCATCAGCAGCGCCAGGCGCTCGTCGGCAGGCAGGTCGTCGACGGCCTCGGCGAGCACGAGCTGGTCCTCGTCGCTCGACAGCACGCCACCGCCGACGGTCAGGTCGTCGGCGTCGGGCGAGACCGGTACTCCCCCCGTGAGCCGGCGGGCCTCGGCGAACCACCAGCCGACGGCGTCGGGCACCTGGTCCGGCCGGTGGGCGACGGCGTCGACCATGGCCAGGGCGCTGGTCTCGACGATCTCGACCGCCGCGGCGGCGTCGGCGCCCAGCCGGCGCACGGCGTCGTGCACCCGGTCGGCGTGCACGCGCAGCACGGTCTCGACGTCCTCGGCCGAGATCCCGGGACGCCGGAGCACCTCCTCCACGGCCGCCAGCCTAGGGCTGTCCTAGCGTGGCCCGGTCCCGTCGGAGAGCGAGAGGAGCGGCACCAGGTGGCTCGACCCGACGCGCCGGTCGACGTGCGGAGCGACACCGTGACGCGTCCGACCGCGGCGATGCTGCGCGCGATGGCGGCGGCGGACACCGGCGACGACGTCTACGGCGAGGACCCGGCGGTCAACGCGCTGGAGGAGCGGGTGGCGGCGCTGCTCGGTCACGAGGCCGCGCTGTTCGTGCCGAGCGGCACCATGGGCAACCAGATCTGCCTGCAGCTGGTGGTGCCGCCCGCCGAGGAGCTGCTGTGCGGGGCCGAGGACCACGTCGTCACCTACGAGCACGGCGGTGCCGCGCGCTACGGCGGCATCTCGACCCGCACCGTGGCGCCGCCGCGCGGCCTGCTCGACGTCGCGGCCGTGGCCGACCAGCTGCGTCCGGCCGGGTGGGGCACCGTCGCCACGCGCGCCGTCAGCGTCGAGCAGACGCACAACCGCGGCGGCGGCGCGGTCCACCCGCTGGGCTCGCTGCGGGAGCTGCGCACGTTCACCGGCGAGCGCGGCGTCTCCCTGCACTGCGACGGCGCGCGGATCTGGAACGCGCACGTCGCCTCCGGCACGCCGCTGGCCGAGTACGGCGGGCTGTTCGACACGGTGTCGGTCTGCATGAGCAAGGGGCTGGGGGCGCCGGTCGGGTCGCTCGTGGTCTCCGACCGCGCACGCGTCGCCGAGGCACGGGTGCTGCGCAAGCGGATGGGTGGCGGCATGCGGCAGGTGGGCGTGCTCGCGGCGGCGGCGTCGCACGCGCTCGACCACCACGTCGAGCGACTGGCCGACGACCACGCCCGGGCCCGGCGCATCGCCGAGACGGTCGCGGACGCGGCGCCCGGCGTGGTCGACCCCGCGCAGGTCGAGACCAACCTCGTGCCCCTGGACCTCACGGCCGGGCCGGTCGACGGGCCGCAGCTGGCGGCGCGAGCCCGTGAGCACGGCGTGCTGCTCTCGGTGATCGCGCCGCGGCGCGCCCGCGTCGTGACCCACCTGGACGTCGACGACGACGGCGCGCGGCGGGCCGCCGAGGTCGTCGCCCGGTTGCTCTCCGGCTGATCGTTCCCGACCGAACGGTCTGGAAGAAATCCGGACGAGCGGGCAGGAAGGGCCGGACACACGGCGAAGACATGGGGACGCCCCCTGCTCCCAGCCCCCGGAGGTCGGCCCATGCGGCTGCGTACCGCCACCGTCCCCGTCGCCGCGCTCGCGCTCACCCTCGCCGGCACCGCGACGCCCGCCCTTGCTCACGAGGCCGACGCGCACAAGGTGATGCGCACGGCACTGCCGTCTGTCGCCCCCGCCGAGTCCGGGACCGGCCAGAACATGACGGCTGTCGCCAACCTGCCCTACCGGACGATGACGCCGAACGCGGCTCCGAACGGTTCCGACATCGAGTTCGCCAAGATCGGCGGCCGCGAGTACGCCCTGGCCGGCACGCTGCGCCAGGGCCTGCAGATCATCGACATCACCGACCCCGAGAACCCGGTGCAGACCGGGCACTACGGCTGCCCCATCAACCAGGGCGACGTGCAGGTCTTCGCCCAGGGCGCCCGCGTGCTGGCCAGCTACACCGCCGACTCCCGCATCGACTCCTCGGGTGCTGCCGGCGTGTGGGCGGCCTCGCAGTGCGTGACCGAGGCGCAGGCGCTGGGCTTCGGCGTCAAGGGCAGCGACCTCGGCACCTTCCTCGTCGACATCACCAACCCTGCGGCGCCGACCACGGTGAGCTTCCTGCGCGAGGTGACCGGGTCGCACAACATGACCGTGCACCCGAGCGGCGACTACCTCTACAACAGCAACTCCGACCTGCTGGTGCGCACGCCCATCGGCGACGGCACCTTCACCAGCGCTCAGCCGCACGTGACGATCTTCGACATCCGGGTGCCGGAC
>DATMJH010000510.1:0-4661 GCA_035554015.1 Mycobacteriales bacterium | reverse complement strand
CCGGGTGATGAGGGAGTTGGCGGCGAAGGACACGAGCACGAACGGCAGCAGCAGGACGACGACGGGCTCCCGCCGACCGCGTTGCGTCACCGCGCGGAGGGGGACGTCCCGAGCAGCCGCACGCCGAGCCGCGCGATCTCCTCCTCGGTGACGCCGAGCGACAGCGCCATGCCGTGCGGGCCGCCGTAGGCGGTGTCGACGTGGTCGAGGAAGCCGGCCATGGACGCGGCCCGCGGGGTGATGTCGTCGACCGCGACGCCGGCCAGGCTCGGGCCGTACACGTCGGTGGCCTGCAGGCGGGCCAGGATGCGGTCGGCGCGCTCGGCGCTGCGCAGGTAGTCCGCCAGCACGGCGTCGCGCGGGACGCCGACGAGCGAGAGCGCCAGCGCGACGACGACGCCGGTGCGGTCCTTGCCCGCGGCGCAGTGCACGAGCGTGGTCCCGCTGTCCGGGTCGGCGAGCACCTTGAGCGCGGTCCCCAGATTGGTGCGGGCGGCCTCGACGTAGCCGATGTAGTGGTCGGCCAGGTCGGTCGGGTCGCGCCGCTGGCGCGCCCGCTCCTCGAAGTCCGACAGCGACGGCAGCGCCCTCTCCGCGGTCGCGGCGTCCAGCGCCGGCGGGTCCTCCGGCTCGTTGACCACCGACTGCTCGACCGCGCGCTCGACCTCGGCGGTGTCGGGCTCGCCGTCCCACTCGGGGATGAGCGAGAGCTGGACGCGCCGCACCAGGCCGTCGTACGGCGCCCGGGCCAGCGGCGTCGGGCCGGCCAGGTGCACCTCGCCGGTGCTGCGCAGGTCGACGACGGTGCGCAGGCCGAGCTCGCCCACCAGCCGCTCCACGTCGCGCGCGCTGAGGTCCTGCAGGTTGTCGGCGCGCAGCAGCACCCCCGGGCGGGTGGTGCGGCCGTCGACGGTCGGCAGCCCGCCGAGGTCGCGCGCGTTGACCGCTCCGTCGAGGTCGAGCCAGATCGGCGCCCGCACCCGCTACAGGCCCAGCTCGCGGGCGATGAGCATGAGCTGCACCTCGCTGGTGCCCTCCCCGATCTCGAGGATCTTGCTGTCGCGGTACTGCCGGGCGACGGGGTACTCGTTCATGAAGCCGTACCCGCCGTGCACCTGCGTCGCGTCGCGGGCGTTGTCCATCGCCGCCTCCGAGGAGACCAGCTTGGCGATCGCGGCCTCCTTCTTGAACGGCAGGCCCGCGAGCATCTTCGCGGCGGCGTCGTAGTACGCCGTGCGGGCGGCGTGCACCCGCGCCTCCATCCTCGCGATCTTGAACGCGATGGCCTGGTTGGCGCCGATCGGCCGACCGAACGCCTCGCGCTCGCGCGCGTACCTCACGCTCTCGTCGACGCAGCCCTGGGCGGCGCCCACGGCGAGCGCGCTGATCGCGATGCGGCCCTCGTCGAGGATGGACAGGAAGTTCGCGTAGCCGCGGCCGCGCGCGCCGAGCAGGTTCTCCTCCGGCACGCGGACGTCGTCGAAGGTCAGCGGGTGGGTGTCGGAGGCGTGCCAGCCGACCTTGCTGTAGGCCGGCTCGGCCGTGAAGCCGTCGATCGGCACCGGCACGAGGATCGAGCTGATCTCCTTCCTGCCGTCGCCGAGCTGCCCGGTGACGGCGGTGACCGTGACGAGCCGGGTGATGTCCGTGCCGCTGTTGGTGATGAACGCCTTGCTGCCGTTGATGACCCAGTGCCCGTCCTCGAGCCGAGCGGTGGTGCGGGTGCCGCCGGCGTCGCTGCCCGCGCCGGGCTCGGTCAGCCCGAACGCGCCGAGCGCCTCGCCGGAGCACAGCTGCGGCAACCACTGCTGCTTCTGCGCCTCGGTGCCGAACCGGTACACCGGCATCGCCCCGAGCGAGACCGCCGCCTCCAGGGTGATGGCGACGCTCTGGTCGACCCGGGCGAGCTCCTCGAGCGCCAGGCACAGCGCGAAGTAGTCACCGCCCATGCCGCCGTGCTCCTCGGGGAACGGCAGGCCGAACAGCCCCATCTCACCCATCTGCCGGACGACGTCGTACGGGAACGTCTTGGTCTCGTCGTGGTGCGCGGCGACCGGCGCCACGACCTCGCGGGCGAAGGCCTCGACCGTCTTGCGGAGCGAGGCCTGCTCCTCGGTGAGCCGGGTGTCGAGCACGGAAGTCGTCCTCCTGATCGGGGCGGTGCTGCATGGTCGCACGAGCGAACGGGCCGCTCCGCCGGCAACGAGGCCCGGTAACCTGCATGTGCGTGACGCTGCTCGACGAACTGCGCGCGCGGTACGACGTGGTCGCCCGCGAAGCGGCGAAGTTCGGCACCGTCGGCGCGTTCGCGTACGCCGTCGACGTCGGCGTGTACAACGCCCTCCACGTCGGCCTCGGCGTCGGACCGCTGACCAGCAAGCTCGTCTCGTCCGTCGTCGCGGCCACCTGCGCCTTCGTCGGCAACCGGCAGTGGAGCTTCCGCCACCGGGCCCGCACTCGGGCGGTGCACCACGAGTACGCGCTGTTCATCCTGCTCAACGCCGTGGGTCTCGTGCTGGCGCTGCTCTGCCTCGGCTTCGGCTACTACGTGCTCGACATGCGCTCGGCCCTGGCGAGCAACCTCTGGGGCAACGTCATCGGCACCGGCTTCGGCACGATGTTCCGGTTCTGGTCGTACCGGCGCTTCATCTGGACTCGGCGCGACGCCGTGGCGACGGCCGCGGAGGACGGTGACGTGGCGGCCGGCGTGGCGCTGGACCTGGCCGAGCGGGAGGCCCGGCAGGACGGGCGGTCGCGCGGGCGCACGACGGCGTAGCCGCCTGCCGACGGTTGGTCAGTCGACCTGACCGAGCGCCCGCACCGCGACCAGGGCCAGCAGCAGCACGCCGGCGCCGAGCCCGGCGACCAAACGCACTCCCAGGGTGCGACCCGGCAGCACGACGGCGGCGGCGAGCAGCGCCGCGAGCATCCCGGTGGCGCCCGCGGCCGCCCCGGCGAGGTCGCCGCCGTCGAAGCGCCGGTCGAGGCCGGCGCGGAGCGAGAGCACGACCAGGCCGAGGTGGCCGATCGCGAGCACGAGCGCGAAGCCGCCGGCACTGCGCTCGTCGCGCCCGGCGTCGGTCCCGCGCAGCAGCCCGACGGCGGGGCGCAGCGCCAGCAGCGACGACAGCAGCGCCGGCACCGTCACGACGGCGAAGACGATGAGCAGGGTGGTCACCGCGGAGCGGTCCTCGACCAGCAGCGCGCCGAAGGCGGCCAGCAGCAGCAGGCACGCGACGAGCAGCGCGGCTCCGGCGGCGCGGCCGAGCCAGCGCGGCGGCGCGCTCACCGGCCGGCCGTCACGCCGGCAGCTGGGCCTCGACGGCAGCTCGCAGCGCCGGGTCGGCCGGGTCGACGAGCGGCCGGAACCGGCCGACGACCTCGCCGTCCGCGGACAGCAGCCACTTCTCGAAGTTCCACTGCACGTCGCCGGCGGCGCCCTCGGGGTCGGGCGCCTGCACCAGCTCCTGGAACAGCGGCGACCGGGCCTCGCCGTTGACGTCGGTCTTGGCCAGCATCGGGAACGTGACGCCGTAGGTCGCCGAGCAGAACTCGGCAATCTCCTCCGCCGTGCCCGGCTCCTGGCCCTTGAACTGGTTGCACGGCACGCCGACGACGGTGAAGCCGCGCGGGGCGAGCTCCTCGTGGAGCTGCTCGAGGCCGGCGTACTGCGGGGTCAGGCCGCACCGGCTGGCGACGTTGACGACGAGCGCGGCCCGCCCGCCGACGACCGCGCCGAGCGTCGTGCGCTCTCCGGACAGCGTCTCGACCTCGAGGTCGTGCAGGGACACGTCTCCTCCTCCGTTGGGGCGAGCACCCACGCTAGCCACCTCGCGAGCCGGCCGCGCCGTCGAGCCGCCGCAGCAGGTAGGGCGTGATGGAGCGGTACCCGCGCACGGACCGCTTGCGCAGCCGGCGGACCTCCAACGCGCCGGTCAGCTGCCCCTGCTCGTCGAGCACGTCGACGAGCGTCTTGTCGACCAGCACACTGCGCGGGCGGGCCTGGTCGACCAGCCGGCTGGCCAGGTTGACCGGCTCGCCGAACACGTCGCCCAGCCGCTGCAGCACCGGGCCCAGCGCGACGCCGGCGCGCACGTCCGGCAGCTCGTCGTCGGCGGCGTGCGCGGCGACGGTGTCGAGGGCGACCTCGACCGCGGCGAGCGGGTCGTCGGCGGCGTACATCACCTCGTCGCCGAGCGTCTTGACCACGCGACCGCCCACCGCGGTCACCCGCAGCGCGGTCTCGCTCTCGAACCGCTCGAGCAGCTGCTCGAGCGTCGCGGCGTCCCAGCGCCGGGTGGAGGCGGTGAAGTCGACGATGTCGACGAACCCGACCGCCACCGACGGCCGCGTGCCCTGGCCCCCCGGTCGCGAACGCGCGGGCGGCGGCGGCGGCGAACTGCCGCCGCCACACGTGCACGACGAGCTGCTCGAGCCGCGGCACCACCTCCTCGGCGGAGTACACGGCGGTGTCGACGGCCTCCTGCGCGGTCATGCCGGCGGCGAGGTCGCGGAAGACGTCCACCTGCGCCTCCGCCATGCGGGCGAGGTCCTGGCCCATGGAGCGGGCCAGCACGAGCAGCGTGTCGGCGTCGACGAGGCCGCCCTCGCGCAGCTCGAGCGCCGTGCGCAGCGCCGCGGCGTCGCGCTCGGTGAAGGCC
>DATMJH010000509.1:0-8971 GCA_035554015.1 Mycobacteriales bacterium | reverse complement strand
GTTCGCGCGGGTGGTGCTCGGGACGTCGCAGGTCGACTACAACGGCCGCTTCTGCATGTCGACGCCGAACACGCGGTTGGCGGCGGCCGCCGCCGTCGACATGCAGAAGCGGCCGTTGTAGTCGACCTGCGACGTCCCGAGCACCACCCGCGCGAACTTGCCGACGAGATAGGCCTTCTCGTTGGTCAGCCCGCCGCCGCCGAACACAGCCGCGCCGTCCGGACCGTGCTCGGCACGAACCCGGGCGAGGCCCTCGGCGGCGCGGTCGAGCGCGTCGTCCCACGACGCCGGCAGCAGCGGCCCGGCCCTGCGCGCCCGCACCAGCGGCGTCGTCAGCCGCTCCGGCGAGCGCAGCAGCGCCGCCGACGTCCAGCCCTTGCGGCACAGCCCGCCGCGGTTGGTCGGGAACTCGCGCGCGCTGACGCTCACGCCGTCCTCCGACGGCGTGAGCGTCATGCCGCACTGCAGGGCGCAGTACGGGCAGTGCGTCCCGGTCATGAGGTCAGCGACTCGCGCGGGCGGACGTAAACGGCCCAGGTGACGAGGATGCAGACGCCGTAGAAGGCGAGGAAGGCGACGTAGGCGCTCATGCCCTCGCCGGTGCGCAGGAACGACTCACGGAACGCGACGTTGACGAGCACGCCGCCGAACGCGCCGATGGCGCCGGCGATGCCGATGAGCGCCGCCGACTTGCGCCGCGCCTCGCGGTCGCTGACCTCGACGTCGGCACCGGCGTCGGCCATCCGCTGCGCCTTGGTGCGGAAGATGGCCGGGATCATCTTGTACGTCGAGCCGTTGCCGACTCCCGAGAGCAGGAACAGCAGGGTGAAGCCGGCGACGAACAGCGCGAGCGAGCGCTGCGACGACGCGACGATGACCACGACGGCCGCGACCGCCATCGCCACGAAGGTCGCGAGCGTCACGCGCGCCCCGCCGAAGCGGTCGGCGAGGTGCCCGCCGTAGGGCCGCACCAGCGAGCCGAGCAGCGGCCCGAGGAAGGTGAGGTACGCGGCGTCCAGCGGTGTCGGGAAGCTGTCCTCGAACTGCACCTGCAGCACCTGCCCGAACGCGAATCCGAACCCGATGAACGACCCGAACGTGCCGATGTAGAGCAACGACATGACCCAGGTGTGCGGGTCGCGCGAGACGTCGCGCATCGCGCGCTTGTCGTTCCTGGCCGCGGACAGGTTGTCCATCGACCGCCAGGCCATCGCCGTCGCCAGCAGCACCAGCGGGATGTACAGCGCCGGCAGCACGCGGGGGTGCGCCGCCCCGACCGTGGCGAGCACGGCGAGCCCGACGAGCTGCACGACCGGCACCCCGAGGTTGCCCGCACCCGCGTTCAGGCCCAGTGCCCAGCCCTTCTTGCGCTCGGGGTAGAAGGCGTTGATGTTGGCCATCGACGAGGCGAAGTTGCCGCCGCCGATGCCGGCCACGGCGGCGACCAGCATGAGGGTGCTGAGCTCCACGCCGGGCTCGAGCACGACCAGCATCAGCACCAGCGGCACCACCAGCGCGGCAGCCGTGGCGACGGTCCAGTTGCGTCCGCCGAACTTCGCGACCGCGAAGGTGTACGGCAGCCGCAGCACCGAGCCGACCAGCGCCGGGACGATCGTGAGCAGGAACTTGTCCGCCGGGGTGAAGCCGTAGGCCGGGCCGAGGAACAGCACCAGCACCGACCACATCGTCCACACCGAGAAGCCGATGTGCTCCGACAGCACGGAGAACGTCAGGTTGCGCCGGGCGACGCGCTCGCCGGTCTCCGCCCAGAAGGCCTCGTCCTCGGGCCTCCAGTCGTCGATCCAGCGGTCGCGTGTCGCTCCGGGCCGGAGGGGCAGGGTGCTGGTGGTGCTGGCGATCGCCGTCATTGCGTGGCCTCCATCAGGTCGGTGCGGCGACGCTAGGAACGACGTGTTTCGTGCTGCGGCTGCGCAGGTCTCGCGGCGTTCACGTTGTCCTCACGGTGGGCCGCCGGGCACTGTGCGCACACCGCTCAGCCCGGTTCGACGTCGAGGCGGTAGCCGCGCTTGACGACCGTGCGCACCAGTGCCGGGTCGCGCAGTGCCGTGCGCAGCCGCGACACCGTCGTCTCGACGGCGTGGGCGTCGTTGCCGCCACCGGGCAGCGCGGCGAGCAGCGCGTCGCGGCCGACCACCCGACCTCCCGCGGCCGCGAGCACGCGGAGCACGGCGAGCGGTCCCGGCCCCATCTCGAGCGGGGTGCCGTCGAGCAGCGCTGCGTGGCCCCTCACCTCGAGGGTGTGGCCGCGCACCTCGACCCGCACGGCGCGCTCGGGCAGCGCGTCGACCAGTGACCGCACCAGACCCCCGAGGCGCATCCGGTCGGGTAGCACGCACGGCACGTCCTCGGACACCAGCGGCCGCGCGCACACCGGCCCGACGCACGCGACGACGACGTCGTCGCGCATCGCCTGCAGCAGTGCGGGCCGCCGCTCGTCGGCGTGCTCGAGCATGCTCAGCACCGCGGGCGCCGAGGTGAACGCCAGCGCGTCCACGTCGCCGCCGAGGACCGCGTCGGTGAGCCGGCGCAGGGGCGCGACGTCGTGCGGCGGCACCCAGCGGTAGACCGGTGCCTCCACCACCTCGGCGCCGGCGCCGCGCAGCGCGTCGCAGAGCTCGCGCTGCGGCGCGCCGTGCAGCTGCACCGCCACGCGGAGCCCGTCGACGCCGTCGTCGAGCAGCCGGGCGAGCACCTCGTCGCTGCTCTCGGACTCCGGCGACCACTCCTCGCGCAGACCCGCTGCCCGCACGGCTCCCGCTGCCTTCGGGCCGCGGGCGAGGATCCGGGCGCCGCCCAGAGCCGCGAGCAGGCTCTCGGCCAGCCCCCAGCCGTCGGCGGCCTCCACCCATCCCCGGAACCCGACCCCGGTGTTGACGACGAGCACGTCCGGCGGGTCACCGACCAGCGTGCCGGTCACCTCGTGCAGCAGCTCGTCCTCGGCGAGCGGCAGGATGCGCAGCGCCGGTCCGCTCAGCACCCGGGCGCCGCGACGGGCCAGCAGGCTCTCGAGCTCGTCGCGCCGGCGGTCGGCCGTGATGCCGACGGTGAAGCCGGTGAGCGGGAGCGTCACCCGGTCGACGGTAGGCACCACGTGTTTCAGGGACGTAGCGCGCGGGTGCCAGGCCGTGTGACGTGAACCACCCCGTGGTCGACGGCCGTCTCGTACACCGGCACGCCGACGGCGTCGTCGTCCAGGCAGCGGCCGGTCTCGAGGTCGAAGGCCTGCTTGTAGACCGGGGACACGACCACCGGCCGGCCGGCACGGTCGCCGACGATGCCCCGGCACAGCACGAAGGCGCCGCTGAACGGGTCGCGGTTCGACAGCGCGCGCACCCGGTCGTCGTGCAGCCGGAACAGCGCCACCTGGCGGCCGTCGACGACGACGGCCGCGCCGCGCTCGACGACGAGGTCGTCCAGCCGGCACACCGCCACGCGCGACGGCTCCGTCGCCCTCGGCGCCTCGACGGAGGCGGTCACGGCGCACCCACCGGCAGCGCCGGTCCGGCGACGAGGACCTCGCGCCGCGGCCGTCGTTCGGCGTCGCGGATCGGCCGGCTCTGCCCGCGCTCGGGCACCCGCACGACGTTCGGGTCGTGCGCACCGGGCGCGTTGAGGAACGGCACGAACCGGGCCAGCCGCTCGGGATCGGCGAGGGTGGCGGCCCACTCGTCCTCGTACTTCGCGACGTGCGCCGCCATGTCGGCGTCGAGCTCGGCGCAGATGCCGAGCGCGTCGTCGACGATGACCGAGCGCAGGTAGTCCATGCCGCCCTCCAGCGACTCGATCCAGGTGGACGTGCGCTGCAGCCGGTCGGCGGTGCGGATGTAGAGCATGAGGAACCGGTCGATGCAGCGGATCAGCTCGTCGTCGGTCAGGTCGGTGGCGAACAGGTCGGCGTGCCGCGGGGTGAAGCCGCCGTTGCCGCCGAGGTAGAGGTTCCAGCCGCTCTCCGTGGCGATGACGCCGAAGTCCTTGCCGCGCGCCTCGGCGCACTCGCGGGCGCAGCCCGAGACGGCGGACTTGAGCTTGTGCGGGCTGCGCAGCCCGCGGTAGCGCAGCTCGAGCCGGACCGCCATCGCGACCGAGTCCTGCACGCCGAAGCGGCACCAGGTGTCGCCGACGCAGCTCTTCACCGTCCGCAGCGACTTGCCGTAGGCGTGGCCGCTCTCCATGCCGGCGTCCACCAGTCGCTGCCAGATCTGCGGCAGCTGGTCGAGCCGGGCGCCGAACAGGTCGATCCGCTGGGCACCGGTGATCTTCGTGTAGAGGCCGAAGTCGGCGGCGACCTGCGCGATGACGGCGAGCTTGGCCGGTGTGACCTCACCGGCCGGCAGCCGCGGGACGACCGAGTACGTGCCGTCCTTCTGCAGGTTCGCCAGCGCCCAGTCGTTGGTGTCCTGCGTCGCGGCGTTCTCGCCGTCGAGCGGGTGCGCCGGCGCCAGCGTCGCCAGCAGCGACGCGACGAGCGGCTTGCAGATGTCGCAGCCCCGGCCCGTCCCCAGCTCGCCGACCACCTGGCTGAAGGTGCGCAGCCCGCGCAGCCGCACCAGGCTGTACAGCTCCTGCCGGCTGTAGGCGAAGTGCTCGCACAGCGCCGCGCTCACCGTGCCGCCCGCCGCGACCAGCTCGGACTCGACGACCTTCTTCAGCAGCGGGACGCACGAGCCGCACGTCGTCCCGGCCCGCGTGCAGCCCTTGGCCGAGGGGACGTCGCACGCGTCGCCGCACCGAACAGCGTCGCGGACCGCACCGACACTGACGGCGTTGTACGTGCACAGCAGGGCCGCGTCGGGCAGCGCGACGTCGCCCGCCCGCCCCTCGACCGCGGGCAGCACCAGCTGCTCCGGTGCGCCCGGCAGCTCGCCACCGACCAGCGCACGCAGCAACCCGTAGGACTCGGTGTCGCCGACGAGGACGGCACCGAGCAGGCGTCGTCCGTCCTCGCTGACGACGAGCTTCTTGTAGACGCCGCCGACGTGGTCTGCCCACACGAGCTCGAGCGCCCCCGGCGTGGTGCCGTGGACGTCGCCGGCGCTGGCCACCGGCACGCCGAGCATCTTCAGCTCGGTGGCCGTGTCGGCCTCGGTGAAGACCGCCGTGCCGCCGGCCAGCCGGTCGGCGACGACGACGGCCATGTCGTACGCCGGCGCCACCAGGCCCCAGCAGCGGCCGGCCGCGCAGGCGCACTCGCCGATCGCCCAGACCCGAGGAGCACTGGTGCGGCAGGCGTCGTCGACGAGGATCCCGCCGCGCTCGCCCATGGTGAGGCCGGCTGTCCGGCCGAGGTCGTCGCGCGGGCGGATCCCCGCCGACACCACGACGACGCGCGCGGCGAGCTCGGTCCCGTCGGCGAGCACGACGCCGGTCAGGGCACCGTCCTCGCGCCGCACCTGCGCGACGCCCGACCCTGTCACCACGCGGATCCCCCCGGTCTCCACCAGCCGCCGCAGCACCGCACCGCCGCCGACGTCGACCTGCTGGGCGAGCAGCCGGTCGGCGACCTCGACGACGGTGACGCGAAGTCCGAGTGAGGTCAGCGCGCCGGCGGCCTCGAGCCCCAGCAGGCCGCCCCCGACGACGACGGCCGGCGCGCCGGCGGGCACCGACGCCGCCGCGTGCCGCATGGCCAGCACGTCGTCGATCCGGCGGTACACGACCGTCCCGTCACCGAGCAGGTCGGCCACCGGCGGGACGAAACCCTCGGACCCGGTGGCCAGGACGAGGTCGCCGTAGCCCAGCTCGCGCCCCGCGTCGGTGCGGACGGTGCGGGCGGCGAGGTCCACCGCGACGACGCGCTGCCCGAGCACCACCTCGACGTCGTCCGGCCAGCCGCCCGGCAGGTACAGCGAGGACGGGTCGCTGCCGCCGGCGATCCGGGTCAGGTGCACCCGGTCGTAGCCGGGGTGCTCCTCCTCGCCGACGACGACGACGCCGCGCCCCGCCGCGACGCCTCGCTCGACCAGCTCCTGGACGAGCCGGTGCGCGGCCATCCCGAACCCGACGACGACGACCGGTCCCGCTGCAGGCATGCCTCGACCATCGCGGCGGGACGTCGCAGCCCGATGAGCCGGTGGTCACCAGCAGGCAACATCCCGCTCACGCACCGGCGCCCTCCGGTGTGAGCCGGCCGGAGGGCTCCGCAGGCGGCTGCACGCCGTCGTCATGACGACAGCCGGACCCTGTGGCAGGCCGATCGCCCGGTGCCCCTACGCAGTGGCACGTGTGCCACGCGTGGCCAACAGGCCGTACGCGGCCGCGGCCAGCAGCAGCACGCCGCCCAGCAGGTAGACGGCCGGGATGCCGAGCGTGTCCGCCACCAGAGCGCCGACGGCCAGGCTGGCGAGCCGGCCGGTCTGCCAGAGCACGTCCATCGAGGCGAACACCCGGCCGCGCACGCCGTCGGGCGTCTCGGCCTGCAGCATGGCGTTGAACGTCACCGCACCGGTCGAGGTGGACACCCCGTACACGACGAGCGCACCGGTCGCCACCGGCAGCCGGCTGGTCGCGGCCAGGACGAGGTCGACGAGACCTCTGACCGCCATCGGCCCGAAGACGAGCACCGGGCGACGGGGTGAGCGGACGAGCGGCAACAGGACGAGCGGTCCGATCGCGGCGCCGACACCGATCGCCGACAGCAGCACGCCGTACCCGGAACCGGTCACACCGAGCGCCTCCCGGGCGTACACGACCAGCAGGGCGCTCGTCGCGCCGGCCGACAGGGCCGCGAGCAGCTGCGCGACGGCGAGCGCGCGCAGCAGCCGGTCGCCGGTGAGGTGGCGGACGCCGTCCGCCGCATCGTGCAGCAGGCGTCGGCGCTCCAGGGCGGCCGGCGGCCGCGGGACGACCAGCCCGCGCAGCAGGCCGGCGCTCGCCACGTACGACGCGGCGTTGAGCGCGAAGCCGGCCGGGAAGCCGACGGCGACGACGAGGAGCCCGGCCAGCGGCGCGAGCACGACCTGCGAGGTCACGGCGGCGGACCAGATGCCGGTGTTCGCCGCCACCAGCTCGTCCGTGTCGACGAGCGCCGGCAGGACCGATCCGGCCGCCGGGTTGAGGAACACCGTCCCGACAGAGCTGCCGAACGCCACCGCGAAGACCAGCCACAGCCGGTCCGGAGCAAGGGCGAGCAGCGCGACCGCCGCGGCACGGGCGAGGTCCGCCACCACCATCACCCGGACGCGCGGGAGGCGGTCGACGAGGGCGCCCGCGATCGGCGCCAGGAGCAGGACCGGCAGGATCTCGACGGCCACGACCGCGGCGACGCCCGTACCTGACCCGGTCAGCTCGTACACCAGCAGCGCCAGCGTGACGGTCTGCACGACGTCGCCCCACTGGGAGACCGTGCGCGCGGCCCACAGCCGACGGTAGCCCGGCACCGCGAAGACCTGACGCAGTCCAGGTGCACGCGTGGACACACTCACCGCCCTCCCCGGCTGCGTCTCGTGTCTGCCTCATCACAGGGCACCGTGCCTGGAGCCTCACCACCAGCCCCTCTCCGGCGCGTGCAGCCGCGCCGGCCGCGGGAAGGAGTCGTGACGTCCGGATCCCCCACCCGAGGAGCAGCGCGGTGCAGACCAGTACTGCGACGATCGACGGCACGCCCATCCGCTGGCTCGAGCAGAGCGCCGGCCAGCCGGTCGTGCTCGTGCACGGCATCCCGACCTCGCCCGCGCTGTGGCGCCACGTCGTGCCGCTGCTGCCCGGCCTGCAGGTGCTGGCGTTCGAGATGACCGGCTACGGCGACAGCATCCCGGCCGGAGAGGGGCGCGACCTCTCGGTGAGCGCGCAGGCCGACCGGCTCAACGCCTGGATCGAGCACCTGGGCCTCGGGCCGGTCACCCTGGTCGGCCACGACCTGGGCGGCGGCGTCGTGCACATCGCCGCGGTCCGCCGTCCCGACCTGTGCGCCGGCCTGCTCATCACGAACGGGATCGGCTACGACTCCTGGCCGATCCCGTCGGTCAAGGCGATGCGGGCGGCCGCACCGGTGCTGTCCCGGCTGCCGGCCGCGGCGCTCGCGCCGGCGTTCGCCATGCTCCTGGCGCGCGGGCACGACGACACCGGCAGGGCCAAGGAGTCGTTCGGCGTCCACCACCGCCCGTACGCGGAGCACGGCGGGGGCAGCGCGATGGCCCGTCAGGTCACCTCCCTGGACGTCCGCGACACGCTCGACGTGCAGGACCTGCTGCCGACCCTGACCGTCCCGGCGCGTGTGGTGTGGGGCGTCGCCGACCGGTTCCAGAAGATCCAGTACGGCGAGCGGTTCGCCCGTGACCTGGGCACGACCCTGCGTCGCATCGAGGGCGGCAAGCACCTCACGCCCGAGGACCACCCGGACGTCGTGGCGGAGGAGATCCGCAGCCTGGCGGCCGAGGTGGCTGCCGCGTGACCGGCGACCTCGAGCTGGTCGTCCTGGACGTGAACGAGACGCTGTCGGATCTCGAGCCGCTGCGATCGCGGTTCACCGGGGCGGGGGCCCCGGGACACCTGCTCGAGACGTGGTTCGCCTCGACCCTGCGCGACGGGTTCGCGCTGGCGGCGGCCGGCGACGCCCGGCCGTTCGCCGAGATCGGTGCAGCCGTCCTGCGCGGGTTGCTCGCGGGGCTGCCGCTCGACTGCCCGATCGAGCAGGCTGTCGGCGACGTGCTCGACGGCGTC
This sequence comes from Mycobacteriales bacterium, assembly GCA_035554015.1. Taxonomy (GTDB): domain Bacteria; phylum Actinomycetota; class Actinomycetes; order Mycobacteriales; family SCTD01; genus DATLGD01. The sequence continues at coordinate 292 of DATMJH010000509.1, read as the reverse complement.
CCAGGGCTCGACGTGCACCCGGACGTGCCGGCCGGCCTGCGCCTGCTCGCTGACCACGGCCTCCGCGTCGTGACGTTGACGAACGGCTCGCTGTCGCAGTCGCAGACGCTGCTCGAGCGCGCCGGCGTGGCGGGGCTGGTGGAGCAGCGGCTGTCGGTGGACGGTGCCGGCCGCTGGAAGCCGCACCCCGACGCGTACGCGTACGCCGCACGGGTGTGCGGGGTGCCGCTCGACCGGTGCGCGATGATCGCCGTGCACCCGTGGGACCTGATGGGCGCCGCAGCGGTCGGGA
>DATMJH010000508.1:0-3564 GCA_035554015.1 Mycobacteriales bacterium | reverse complement strand
CGCCCGCGGGTCGTTGAAGTGCCTGCGCGAGCACCAGATCCCGTCGGCGAGCAGGCTGACCGCGGTGAAGTCGATGCCGGCTGTCGCGCGGCCGGCGGGCACCTCGACCGGTCGCGCCGCCGCCACCGGTCGAGGTGCCCGCCGGCCGCGCGACAGCCGGCATCGACTTCACCGCGGTCAGCCTGCTCGACGTCGAGCCGGAGCCGGCCGAGCCGCTGCCGGTCGTCGGCGAGCAGCCGGCGGCGCCGGAGGAGGGCGTGCTCGTCGACGGGATCTGGTGCTCGCGCAGGCACTTCAACGACCCGCGGGCGGCGTACTGCTCGGTCTGCGGCATCTCGATGGTGCACCAGACCCACAACCTGGTGAAGGGTCCGCGGCCGCCGCTCGGCGTCCTGGTCCTCGACGACGGCAGCACCTTCGGCGTCGACGCCGACTACGTGCTCGGTCGGGAGCCGATCGGCGACCCTGCCGTGGCGAGTGGCGCGGTGCTGCCGCTCGTCGTCGACGACCCCGGGCGCAGCGTCAGCCGGGTGCACGCCCGGCTCTCGCTGCACGAGTGGGACGTGCGGATCGCGGACGCCGGCTCGGCCAACGGCACCTACGTCGCCCGGCCGGGGGCCGACCAGTGGGACCGGCTCGCGCCCGATGAGCCGCGCACGCTGGAACCGGGCTCCCGCATCCGCCTCGGTCAGCGCGAGCTCGCCTTCGACTCCCACCACCGCGCCTGACGGTGCTGCCGCCCGGCACCGTCGTCGGCGGCCACCGGCTCGAGCGGCTGCACTCGGTCCGCCCTGCGGGCGAGTGCTACGCGGCGAAGCGGCTGGCGGACGGCGCGCCGCGACTGGTGACCCTGCTGGCTCCGGACCGCGCGACGCCGGAGGTGCTCGACCGCGCGCTGTCGGTGGGCGCGCGGTTGCGCACGCAGCGGCCGGGGCTGGCGGCGGCCCTGGAGGGCGGTGTCGACGACGGGCGCACGTGGGTCGCCTCGACCGGCGTGGACGGCGAGGACCTGGCCGGGCTGCTGCGCCGCGACGGGCCGCTCGAGGCGCGGCGGGCGGTGCGGCTGGCCGCCGACCTCGCCGACGCGCTCGACCGGCTGCACGCGACCGGTCTCGTGCACGGCCACCTCGAGCCGTCCAGCGTCGTCGTCTCCCGCGACGCCGACGGGCGCGAGCACGCGTGGGTCGTCGACGTGGGCCTCGGGCCGGCTCGCGCCCCGGCCGCCGAGCTCACCCGCACCGGAAGCGCCCGGCAGTCGCTGCACGCGCTGGCCCCCGAGCAGCTGCAGGGCGCACCGGCGGCACCGGCGTCCGACCAGTACGCGCTGGCCTGCCTGCTCACCGAGTGCCTCACCGGTCGCCCGCCGTTCCCCCGCTCGGCGCCGCTGGCCACGGTGAGCGACCACCTGCGCACCCTGCCGCCGCGGCTGTCGGACGTCGACCCCCACCTGCCGCCGTCGCTCGACGTCGTCGTCGCCCGGGCGCTCGCGAAGGACGCTCGCTCGCGGTTCGCGTCCTGCGCGGCGTTCGCGTCGGCCGTCCGTGACGCCGTGTCCCGGGCCGCCGTCGACGAGACGGGCCTGGAGCTCGCCGTCGTCGGGGGCCCGGCGACCGGGGTCTCCGCGCCGCTCCCTCAGGGCCACACCGTGGTCGGTCGCAGCGACAGCGCCGACGTCGTCGTGCCCGACCGGCTGCTGTCGCGCAGCCACCTGCGCGTCTCGCTCGACGACGTCGCCGGGGCGCATCGTCGTCGAGGCGGGGACGTCGCTGCTGACCGTGCGCGAGCGGGATGCTGCGGCCGACGACGTGCCGGCACTGGTGCGCCGCGCGCTCCGTGGTGATGCGCCGGCGCCCGACGACGGGCGGGTGCCGGTGCGCGTCGGCTGGCGCCGCGGCCGGCAGCATCCGGAGGCCGTCGTGCTCGACCTCGGCCGCACCGGCGCCGTCGGCATCCGGGCCGAGCCGCCCCGTCGAGCGGCCGTCGCCCGCAACCTGCTCGTGCAGCTGCTCGTGCGGCACTCGGCCGCCGACCTGACGGTCGCCGTCGCGCTGCCCCCCGCACCCGACGACCTGTGGTCGTGGCTGGCGCTCGTGCCGCACGCCCGGACGGACGCCGTCCCGTTGCCCGGAGCGCACGTCGCGACCGACAGCGCTGCCGCCGGATCGCTGGTGCGCCGGCTGACCCGCGTGGTCGGTGAGCGGGACGCCACGACGCGCGACGTGGCCGAGGGCGTCGTGCGGCCGTTGCTCCCGCGCCTCGTCGTGCTGCTCGACGCGGCGCTCGTCGACCCCTCCGCGTGCGAGGTGCTGCTCAGCCGCGGCCCGGCGGTGCAGGCCCATCCCGTGTGGCTCACCGGCCCCGGGACGACGTCGCCGGACACGGTCGACGTCGTCGTCGACGTGAGCGAACCGGCGGGAGACCTGGTCCTGCGCTACGGCGACGGCGAGGTCGTGACGGGCATCGCCGACGCCGTCCCGCCGGCGCTCACACGCAGGGTGGCGGCGGCGCTGTCAGGAGCTGCGGGCGTCAGCAGTCCGGGTAGACGGCCAGAGTGATGCCGCTGCCACCGGCCAGGACGGTGCCCGGCGACCTCGACTGGGACGCGACCCGACATGCCTCGCCGCTCCCGGATGCCGCCGACTGGCTCGGCAGCAGACCGACGACCCGCGTGAACTGGTACGCGTCCCAGCTGTAGGCGCCGACGGCGTCGGGAACCACAGCACTCGCCTGGACCCACGACGACGACCCGGCGGAGTTCGTGGCACGCACCTCCCATCGCGTCCACGACGACGGCGCGTGGTTGGCCGGGACAGTGACCCGCGCGCTCGTGGCGCTCGTGCATCCGGCGTTCCCCGAGGCGCTGCCTCCGACGGTGGACCATCGCAGGCAGTACGAGGGAGAGGTCCCTGTCGCAGCCGACCAGGACAACGTGACGGCCACCGATGAAGCGGTCCCGTTCAGCGACCCGCTGGTGTGCCGGCTCACCACTGCCACGTCGCGCGCGCGCACGCTCCCCGGCACGCCGGGAGCGACGACCGAGGGCTTCGGGCTGGTGGTCGCGGTGGTCGCGGTGCCGCCTGTGCTCGTCGTCGTCTGCGGCCGCGTGGTCGTCGTCGACGGCTGCTGCGTCACCGTCGCGTCTCCACCCGACGTCGAACCACCGCCGACAGTGTCTCCACCGCCCGCCGCAGGTGTGGTGCCTCCGCCACCCGGCGGCGCAGGCGTCGTGGTGACGGCTGGCGAGGGTGTGACCGACGTCGGTGAGGCCGTGGGTGCTGCGGTGGCGCCGCCGTCACCGTCGTCACCCTCGTCGCCGCCGTCGGGGTCCTCGGTCGCGCCGGCCGGGTTCGCTTCGCCGCCGTCGCCGATCGGCGTCAGCTGCGTCACGCCGAACGCCGTGCCGGCGACGAGCACCAGTGCCATGACCGCCGCTGCCACGGTCGGGATCCGCTGCCACCACGGTCCACCGACCGGCCCGGGCGCCGTCGCTGCAGCCGGCGCACCGGCAGCGAGCACCACGGGGATCACCTGCGACCGGGACCGCGAGATCGTCGTCTCGTCGTC
>DATMJH010000507.1:0-3795 GCA_035554015.1 Mycobacteriales bacterium | reverse complement strand
GCCAGGTCGTCCTCGCGGACGCCGTCCTCGGCGCGGGCGATGACCCGGCTCAGCCCGCCGTCCGGGGACAGCAGCGACGGTGCGACGTCGGCGGCGAACGCCGTCATCGTGGCGCCGGCGAGGGCGTTGCTCTCGCCGAAGGAGAAGATGCCGACGAGCTCGGCCTGCTGCGCCGGCCCCTGCAGCAGCACGGTGACGCGGTCGCCGACCTCGAGGCCGGCCGCCTCGGCGGTGTCGACGTCGATCGCCACCTCACCGGTGCGCTCGGGGCCGCGTCCCTCGCGCGGGCGGAACGGCGACAGCGCCTCGGACTCCACCCAGCTCGCGCCCAGCTGCGGCGCCCAGCCGTTCGCCACGACCTCGCCGTCGTCGCCCTGCACCGCGGCGTAGCCCTCGACGTACCCGGCGGCCTCGGCGACGCCGTCGACGGCGGCGACCTGCTCGACCAGGTCGATCGGCACCGACTGCCGCTGGTCGGTGCCGTCGCCCGTGCTGAACGACTGCTCGGCCCGTACGGCGACGTCGGTGCCGGCGTTCGCCTCGCCGGTGAGCGCGGTGAACGTGGCGTTCATGGTGTCGGTGAGCACCATGGTGCCGGTCACGAAGGCGACGCCGAGGACGACCGACAGCGTCGTCAGCGCCATGCGCAGCTTGTGCGCGAGCAGGTTCTTCAGGGTGGCGCGGCGCACCGGACTACGCCTCGCCCGCCGCGTCGAGGCTCTTCATCCGGTCGAGCACGCGCTCGGCGGTCGGTGCCGCCATCTCGTCGACGATCCGGCCGTCGGCCAGGAACAGCACCCGGTCGGCGTACGACGCCGCCTTTGGGTCGTGGGTGACCATCACGATCGACTGCCGCATCGTGTCGACGGTGCTCCGGAGGAAGCCGAGCACCTCGGCGCTCGAGCGCGAGTCCAGGTTGCCGGTCGGCTCGTCGGCGAACACGACCGCCGGCTGGGTGATGAGAGCGCGGGCGCACGCGACGCGCTGCTGCTGCCCGCCCGACAGCTCGCTCGGCCGGTGCCGCAGCCGGTCGCCCAGGCCGACGGCGTCGACCACGGTCTCGTACCAGCCCGGCTCGGGCTTGCGGCCGGCGATGTCGAGCGGCAGCAGGATGTTCTCCGCCGCCGTGAGCGTCGGCAGCAGGTTGAAGGCCTGGAAGACGAAGCCGACGCTGTCGCGGCGCAGCCGGGTGAGCCGCTTGTCGTCCATCCCGCTGATCTCGTCCGCGCCGATCCAGACCTGGCCCTGGGTCAGGCTGTCGAGGCCGGCCAGGCAGTGCATCAGGGTGGACTTGCCGGAGCCGGACGGCCCCATGATCGCCGCGAACTGGCCGTGCGGGAACGACACGTCGACGCCGCGCAGGGCGGTCACCTCGGTGTCGCCGCTGCCGTACACCTTGACCAGACCGCGGGCGCGCGAGGCGGCCTCGGGCCGCGCGCCGAGATCCGTGCGCTGCTGCGGCACCGCCGTGCCGTCCAGGGTCGGGTCGGGGGTGGGGGTGCTCCGTCGCACGGGGAGTCTCCTGCCGTCTGCGTGGCTGACGACCGGATCGTCCCCCAGCGTCCGGCCGCGGGGCCATCCGCCGAACGGACGGTCCTGGGGTGACCGGACACCACCCGCGATGACCAGGTCGGGACGGCGCCGGGCGGGCTGCCGGGCGGGCCACCGGGCGGCGGGCCAGCGGGCGGCGCCGCCACGGGTCGGGCCGGCTACGGGTTGGGCTGCTGCGGCGGGTGGAGCATCTCCGTGGCGACGCCGTCCGCCGGCTGCTGACCGGCATGGATGAACACCAGGGCGTCCTCCGGGTTGCCGGGCACCGTCGCGGTCTCGCCGTTGGCCTCGTAGACGTCGATCAGGCCGGGCGCGGCGCTCGCGGCGAGCAGTCGGCGCACGCCCTGCTGGACGCTCGTCGACTCGCCGTCGCGACTGCCGCCGCGCAGGACCACCAGTTCGTGGGACATGGGGCGGACGGTACCCCGCGCTCGCGAGGCCAGGCGGGGTGCGGGATCCGCCCGGGAGCGCCACACTGTGTCCCGGTCCGTCCTCCCCCTGGAGGGTGAACCGCGTCGCACGCCGTCACTGCCGGTCGCGAGCCTCGTTGCTCCGGGTGCGGGGGCGGCGGCGACGAGGACGGCACCGTCGAGTGGATGTTCGCCCGCGAGCTGCTCACCCGCGGCGTCCGGGAGACCGTCGGCGAGGGCGACGTCCGCGTCTGGCCGTCGGTCACCGACGGCGAGCGCGTCGTCAACCTGGCGATGGCCTCGCCCTCCGGCTCGGCGCTGTTCGAGATCGACCGCGACGCGCTCGTGGAGTTCCTCCAGCAGACCTACCTGGCCGTGCCGACCGGCTCGGAGGAGGACGTCGTCGACCTCGACGCCGAGCTCGCCCTGCTGCTCTCGGGGCAGTGACCCCGGCGGCCCTTGCGTCCGCGTCCTGACACACCCCGCCCGCGCGCCGGGCGGACGCTACGTGGGGGCGACGGTGGACCAGGGCACGGTGAGCTCACCGAGCCGGGACCGGCGGACATCCGCGCCCGGCCACCGGAGCCCTTCGCAGGCAGCGGTCCAGCGGGCCCGCGGCCCGAACACCGCCTGCGGCGCCGCGCGGTCCCAGGCGTCGTCCAGCGCGCGGAGCAGCTCGTGCACCGGTGAGCCCGGCACGTTGTCGTGGATGAGCGCCTTGGGCAGCCGCTCGGCCAGCTCCGACGGGCGCGGCAGCGTCGGCAGGTGGGCGGCGAGCGTGAGCGTGCGCGGACCGCTCCCGTCCAGCGCCACCCAGGCCGCCCGCCGGCCGAGCTCGTCGCAGGTGCCCTCGACCAGCAGCCCGCCCGGCGCCAGGCGCTCGCTCATCGTCCGCCACGCCTGCGCCGCCGGCTCCCGCTCGTACTGGCGCAGGACGTTGAGGGCGCGGACGACGGCCGGCCGCAGCCCGGCGAGCTCGAAGCCGCCGACGGCCTGCGCGGCGTCGACCCGCTCCTGGTCGATCTCGATGCCCACCACCTCGACGTCGGGGCGGACGGCGCGCAGCCGCGCGTGCAGCTCGACGGCCGTGACCGGCGAGGCGCCGTAGCCGAGGTCGACGACGAGCGGGGACGCCGCGCGCCGCAGCAGGTCGCCGTGCACACCGACGAGCCAGCGGTCGACGCGGCGGAGCCGGTTGGGCGCCGTCGTGCCGCGGGTCGGCAGGCCGAGCGCGCGGGCGCGCCCGGCGGCGTAGCGCTTGACCCTCGGCACGCCGTCCATCCTCACCGCACGGAGGGCTCCCGTCGGGGTCGGGCCCGGTGGGAGCCGTCGGGAGGGCTCCCGTCGGGGTCGCCGGGCGGCCGGCAGCGCCAGTCGTCACCCAAACGTCACCCGACGGCGACGGCTCGAGCCGGCACGGCGGGGTACGGGCGGTCCGTCCCGACGAAGGGGAGGACCCGTGATCGGCTTCATCGTGGCCGGACTCGTCATCGGCGCGCTGGCGCGGCTGATCAAGCCCGGCAAGCAGCACCTCGGCCTGCTCGCCACCCTGCTGCTCGGGCTGGCCGGCAGCGTCATCGGCGGCGTGGTGGCGAACGTCCTCGGCACCGGCGACATCTTCGAGCTGAACGTGCTCGGGTTCGTCGTCGCCGTGATCGCGGCCGTCATGCTCATCGGGGTCGCCGAGGGCGTGTCCGGCAGGAAGCACAGCCGCGCCTGACCTGCTCGGTCGCGCCGGTCGTGCGCCGGGCTGACCAGCCACGACATCGGGTCGGCGTCGCGACCGACCCCCGAGGTCCTGACGGCGCGGACGCTGGGCCGCCGGGTGCAGCTG
>DATMJH010000506.1:0-11538 GCA_035554015.1 Mycobacteriales bacterium | reverse complement strand
CTCCCAGATGTGCTCGGCGCGCTGGCTGACGCAGTAGATGGCGCCGCGCGGCGTCTGGAGCACCTTCCCGGCCCCGACGACGATCTGCCGGCTGACGAGGAAGGGGATCAGGACGTCGGCCAGGCGGCTGAACTCGCCGTGCCGGCCGACCAGGTAGTTCTCGTGGCAGCCGTATCTGTTGCCCGCGGAGTCGGTGTTGTTCTTGAAGAGGTAGATGTCGCCGGCGATGCCCTCCTCGCGCAGGCGGCGCTCGGCGTCGACGAGCAGTCCTTCCAGGATCCGCTCCCCCGCCTTGTCGTGCGTCACGAGGTCGACGGCGCTGTCGCACTCGGGCGTCGCGTACTCCGGGTGGGAGCCCACGTCGAGGTAGAGCCGCGCGCCGTTGCGCAGGAACACGTTCGACGACCGGCCCCAGCTCACCACCCGGCGGAACAGGTACCGGGCCACCTCGTCCGGCGACAGCCGCCGCTGGCCGCGGAAGGTGCAGGTGACGCCGTACTCGTTCTCGATCCCGAAGATGCGACGCTCCATCAGCGGACGCCCGCGGACGCCACCGAACACCAGAAGTGCCGGTCAGAGGCCATGATCTCCTTCTCGATGCTCACCGGCGTTCGACCGCGAGCGCCGCGATTCGTGGTTGGCCAACCACGCTCCAGCCGCAAATGTCAGCCGCGGGAGTGACGACTTGTGCCGTCCTGAGCGGCCGTTGATCGCCGCTCGTCGGGGACGTGGAGGCGGGCGGTGCAGCGGGATGGCGAAGACCAGCAAGACTCCCCCGAGGAGGCCGACCCGCGCCGGAGTCTCGATCGAGGCCCGTCAGGTCAAGAACGGCAGCACGCGCTACTACGCGCGCTTCACCGACCGCCACGGACGGCGGTGTGTCGTGCCGCCGCCAGAGGGCGGCAAGACCTGGAGCGACTGGGGACAGGCATTCGCTGCTGCCTGTGCCCAGCAGAGCGAAGCAGAACGGTTGAGCTACCGCAGCCGTGGCGGCGAGACGCTCCTGTTCAGGGACCTGGTCGCCGACCACTACCTGCCCCCCATCAAGGACGCCGCACCGAACACCCGGAAGAACACAGCCTCGCACCTCGGTGACGGCTCTGCCGTCCCAGCCCGCAAACGGGCACTACGCAGCACGCGCCGCGCGCAGTCAACTGCTGTCGCCTACGGACACCGGGCGATCGGAGCGATCGGCCAGAACGAGGTTGCAGCAGTGGATCAGCCAGACGGCCGACAGGCGCGCTCTACGCGCGCACTTCCAGATGAGTCAACGACTGCACCTACGCGCGCACTTCGGGTGAGTCAACGCGGTCTCTTGACCATCGACATCCGATACATCACATTTCGAGCATGACGCGCAGGGCGAAGCCCCTCCCGTCAGCCTCCCTGCACATCGTGCTCGCCCTGCTCGACGGCGAGTTGCACGGTTTCGCGCTGGCGGGTCGCGTGGCCGAACTCAGCGACGGAACCGTGCGAATGGGTCCCGGCACGCGGTACGGCACGCTCAAACGTCTCGCCGACGACGGACTGATCGAGGAGACCACCGACCGGGTCGCGCGCGGCGACAACGAGCGGCGCCGCTACTACCAGCTCACCGCGGATTTGCGAGCGCTCGCGGTCACCCCCGCCCGCTGGCGATGCCGGCCCCGGGGACCGCGCGATGGTGGAGGTTCCTCGCCGGCCTTGCCGGGATCCTCGTCACGGTGATCGCCACGGCCACGGCCATCGGCGAGGTCGGCAGGTCGCTGTGGTGGCCCATGATGATCACCCTTCTCGGCGGCGTGGGGCTGGTCGCCACCGGCCTCGTGCTCGGCGTCGCGCGCCGCCTCGGCGACCGCCCGCTGGGCAGCCGATCGAGCTGACCCGCACACCTGAAGCAACGACAACACGAGGAGGACGTTCGATGAGGCGATACCAGGCGGTCTTGATGACAATGCTCCTAGGGGCGAGCGTCGTCGCGTTCACGGGCACGGCCGGCGCCACCCACGACCATGCGCGTGCAGCCGGAGGCGAGCGCTGCGTGATCATCGCCGAGCACGGTGGCGAGAAGAATGTCGTGCTGCCCGACTCCGTGTTCGACAACAACCCCAACGCAAGCCTGCAGTGGAAGGGCAACACCGCGCGAAGCCACCCCATCCACGTCCTGGTGCACAAGGGCAAGCCGGGTACCGACAGGGACGGCGACCCGACCATGTGGGTGTACGGGGCGGAGTCGGACGCCCACTGCAGCGAGTACGTGAACGCCCGGCCGTAGATCGTCGGGAGGGGATGCGGGGATCGACGACGGCGGCGTATCACCCTTCTTCGAAGCGCGCGACCGGTCGACCCAGTGCTTGCGGGCCGCGAAGCGCTGGGGGGTGCAGCCGGACGCGCCGCTCCGCCGGCGCGCACGTCGTCGCCGGACGCCGAGCCTTCTGCGCCAGACCACGGCAACGTGCACGCCAGCACCGGTCTCGGCAGGCCTCCGGCGGCTGCGGCATCGGCGCATCGTGGCGACCGGGAAGGCGCCCATGGACTACGTGACGTCCTATGGGCCGGCGCGTCGACGCCGGCGGTGGGTGCGCTCGTGACCACGCCGGCGCGCGCCGATGCGGCGTCACGAGGACCAGGGGTCGAGGAGGTCGACCTCCAGGCAGGTGAAGTCGGCAGTGTTGCGACTCACGACGGTCATGCCTCGCTCCAGCGCCGTGGCGGCGATCAGGACGTCTCGCTCCGACCGCGGGTCCGGTACGTGGAGCGCGGCGGCGCGATGGCAGGCCGCTGGTACCGTTCTGCCATGCAGACGACGATCGATGCAGCGGGCCGGATCGTGGTGCCGAAGGCACTGCGGGACGAGCTCGGCCTGAAGCCCGGGAGCACGGTCGACATCTCTCGCTACGGGTCCGGACTGCAGATCGTCCCGGGCGGACGCAGCGGCCACCTGGAGGTCGTCGACGGCCGGCTCGTGCTGACGGGCGAGGGTGAGATCGACAACGAGGACGTGCTGCGGCTGCTGGACGCCGGACGTCGGTGACGCAGCTGGCCTGCGACACCTCCGTCGCACTGCCGTTGCTCGTCCGGCGGCACACTGCCCACGACCTGGTGACCCGATGGGCGGACGGCCGGACCCTGCACCTGGCGGGACACGCGCTGGTCGAGACGTTCTCCGTCCTCACCCGCCTGCCGACCGGCCTGCGGGCCAGCCCTGCCGACGCCGCTCGTCTGCTGGCCGCGCGCTTCGTGGCGCCCCTGCTCCTGGACGAGCAGACGGCGCTGCGGCTACCGGAGGTCTTGGCCGGTCTCGACATCGCCGGGGGCGCGACCTACGACGCGCTCGTGGCACTGGCGGCTCGCGACCACGGCGCGACGCTCGCCACTCTCGACGCCCGCGCCCGCGGCACGTACGAGATGGTCGGCGTCAGGGTCGTCCTCCCCGGCTGAAGCCCTCGCGGGAGTTCGCTCGGTAGCGCCGGCACGGGCGCGGTGCCGACCTGCTCGGCCGCATGCGGGCCACCCGCCGGCGGTTAGGACGTGCGCACCGTCAGGTTCCCGCCGCCGAGCGTGCCGGCGCTCTCGAGCCGGTACAGCGGGTCGAGCGGTGCGGTCACCACGAGATCGACGCTGTCGGTGTGGCCGTCGGTGATGGTCAGCCGGTAGCGGTAGCCGGTGGCCCCCGACACCGTCGCGTCGCCGACCAGCGTCGCGGTGCCGCCGCTGACCGTCAGCTGCTCGACGTCGGCGTTGCGGACGACGGTGCCGTCCTTCGCGTCGTAGCGGAACCCGCCGCTCACCTCGGTGGCCGTGGCGACCGCAGACACCGACAGGTGCCGCTTGCCGCCGCCCTGGGACCACCAGCCGCCGCCGGACACCTCGGCAGGCCTCGAGGGCGGCGGGCACAGCAGGCACGGCGGGCTCAGCCCGAGCCACGTCACGCTGGTCGAGCCGGCCGCCGCCGTCGCCGCCGTCGCGGTGACCGTCTGCACGCCCGGCGCCCCGGACGCCAGCCGCGCCGTCGCGCGCCCGCGCGAGTCGGTGGTGGTCTCGGCTCCGGCCACCACCCCGACGCCGGTGGAGGCCCAGGACACCTCGGCACCGGGGACCGGTGCGCCACTCGGATCACGCACCGTCGCGGTCACCGTGGCCGACTGCCCGACGACCGACGCAGGTGACGCGCCGCTGACCGCGACGGTGGCCGGGGCCGCGGCGGCCGGCGCCGGGGTGCCGTCCGGGTAGGCGACGGACCACAGGCCGCGCACGTCCTCGGTGGCGGTGAGGCTGCCGCCGCGGACGACGACGCGCCAGGTGCCTGCCTGCGGCGCCACGACCGAGAGCCGCTCGTTCGGAGCGCTCGAGCAGAACGAGCTGTAACCGTTGGGCTGTGCCGCCGGGTCGCACATCAGGAACGTGCTGCGGAACAGCGTCCCGTCGGGTCGGTACAGCTCGATGTCGACGTCCTGGTTGGCCGCCAGCACGCGTTCCGGGCCCCAGTCGGCCATGACGTCCAGCGACGTCGCCCCCGGCAGCACCTGGTGGTTCGCCGAGAAGCTCGTCGTGGGGAGCAGCGCCGCCGGGCCGACGGTCCCGCTGAACGGGCGCACGTCATAGGTCGTGCCGTCGTCGTAGGGGCCGAGGTGCGTGCCGGCCGCGGCCGCCTGCACGGCGGCGTAGGCGTCGACGTAGCCCGCGCCGACGGACCAGTGCTGGTACTGAGGCGCCATCGGGCGCGCGGTGTTCTGCAGCACGTTGCGGACCTGCTCGGGGGTCAGCGCCGTGCCGCGGGCGCCGATCGCCGCCTCCTGCACGAGCGCGATCACCCCGCTCACGTGCGGCGCCGCCATCGACGTGCCGCTGCTCGTGGCGTACCAGAGCGCGTCGTCGCCGGTCGGGGCGTCGGGGTTGGCGCTGCCGGCGCCCGCATCGGCAGCCCACACCGTGAAGCCGGTCGTGGCACGCACCGAAGCGATGTTCTCCCCCGGTGCGGTGACCGTCGGGCGCCACAGGGGCGAGCCGGGAACGCCGCGACTGGAGAAGAACGCCTGGTGGCCGTCCTTGCGTCCGCCGCCCGCCGAGATCGCGCGCGGGTGCGCGCTGAACATGTTGAGGCTGTCGGTGCGGGTGCCGTCGTTGCCGGCGCCGAAGACGACGTTGATGCCAGCCGCCCACGCGGCATCGGTGGCCCGGTTCACCGGGTGCTCGGGGTCGTAGTCGGTGAAGGCACCTGGGCCCCAGCTGTTGTTGATGACGCGGATGCCGTACTCGTCGCGGTGCCGGATGGCGTGCTCGTAGGCGGCGAGCACGTTGACCGCCTCGACGGCCTCGCCGACGCCGTAGCCGACGAGGTGCGCCCCGTGCGCGACGCCTCGGTACGTCCCGGCCTCGGCCGACGCCGTGCCGGCACCCGCGGCGATGCCGGCGACGTGCGAGCCGTGACCGGAGCTCGAGTCGGTGCTGATCTGGTCCTCGAGCACGACCACCGGCTCCTGCAGCACCGTCTGGCGACCGAGCACCTTGACGTTCTGCACCGTCTTGACCGGCGTGCCCTTGCAGAACACCTCGGCGGCGCACAGGTCGGGGTGCGCGCCGTCGACACCGGCGTCGATCACGGCGATGCCGACGCCGGCCCCGGTGACGCCGAGCTCCTCCCACACCTGCGCGGCCCGGCTTGTGCGTGTGGCCGCCGACATGAGCGGCTGGTACGTCTCGTTCGGCCAGACGCCGCGCACGCCGGGCAGCGCGCGCAACAGCGGGACGTCGACCTCGGGCACGTTGACGACGGCGGCCGGCAGTGCGGTGAAGCCGGTGACGCTCGGCGTCAGGCCGCGCAGCACGTCGAGCTGCTGGGCGGTCGGCGGTGCGTCGAAGGTGACGATCCACGACGCCACCGTGCCGTCCTCGGGGACGGTGTCGCCGCCGGCCGGTGCCGGAGCGGCCAGCCCACCGGCGAGGACGCTGATCAGAGCAGTGGAGACGATCCGCGGGGTCAGACGGAACGTGTGCACACCACGACGCTGCGTCACGACTTACCGTGGAGCCATAGTCATTTCGGGCCAGTGACGCTGCGTCGCCGGGTAAACCGGGACCGGCCCGCACGATCCGGACGGGCACACCGACGGGTCGACCGGTTCCACGTCACCTGGGAGGCGGAGCCTCGTTGCGGGTACTGAAGCCCCGACGTGTCCGTGACGAAGACGAGGACCATGACCTCTCGCCGACTGCCGTGGGTGCCCGAGCGCCTGCGACCGCCGACCTGGGTCGTCCGCCTGCTGGCGCTGGCGGTCGCCTTCGCGGTGCCTGCCCTGACCCTTCCCCAGCTGCCCCGGGTCTCCTGGGCACCGGTCCTGCTCGGCCTGCTCCCGTGGGTGGTGGGCAAGTACGTGCTGTGCCCGCTGCGTTGGCACGCCCTCTCCGAGAGCGGCCAGCGCCGGCGGTGGCACCTGCGCGCCTACGCCGAGTCCGAGCTGATGGGACTGCTCACACCGGGGCACGTCGGCGCCGACCTCTGGCGGGTCAAGCGGCTCACCGGCACGGGGATGTCGGCGGGCAACGGCGTCGCCGAGGTGGCGCTCGACCGGCTCGTCGGGGCGATCGGTCTGGCCGTCTTCGTCGTGTTCGCCGGGTCCGCGCTGCCCGTCGAGATGCTCCTGACGGCGTTCGGCATCGCCGCCGTCGCGCTCGTCGGGGTGCTGGTGCTGCGCCGCGTCCGGCCGAGCCTGGTGCCCACCCGCAAGCTGCCCGGTCCGCGCCAGCTGGCCCACGGCGTCCTGCTGTCGATGGGCTATCAGCTCTCGATCTGCGCGCTGCTGCTCGGCACCGTCGCCGCGACCGGCCACTCGCTGTCCCCGCTCGCCGTCCTCGGCGCCTTCGGCGCCAGCCAGCTCGCCGGCGCCGTCCCGGGGCCGCACGGGGCCAGCCCGCGCGACGGCGCGCTCGTCGTCGCGCTGATGGCTCTCGGCCTGCCGTGGCAGGCCGCCCTCGGCGCCGTGTCCCTCAAGGCCGCGCTCGCGTGGCTGCCCGCGCTGCTGCTCGGCGGCGTCAGCCTGCTGGCCGCCCGCCGGGCCGGCCACTCGCTCCGCCTGACCGCGGCCGCGGCCTGACGGCGGCCGCGGCCTGACGGCGGCGGCCTGACCGCGACGGCAGGCCCGGTCGGCGGCGGTCGCCCCGCGAGGCGGCGCGGAGGACCCCCTCGCAGATGACCCGAACGGAACATGGTCAGGTCGTCCCGAAGGCGTCAGGATGGCCTGGTCGGTCCCACGTCCGTCGGGGGGTGAGCGATGGGGTTCCCGGCCAGCGCCGTCGAGGCGGTGCACACCCGCGTGCGGTCGGTCGGGGTCGAGGTCCTCATCATCGCGACCGGCGTCGTCACCTACTTCGGCATCCGCGGCGCGACGGCGGGGTCCGAGGCCGCGGCCGTCGACCACGCGCACGACATCGTCGCGCTGGAGAAGGCGATCGGCCTGTACGTCGAGGCCGACGTGCAGACCGTCGTGGTGCCGTCCGAGGCCATGAGCACGTTCTTCAACTGGGTGTACATCTGGGGCCACTGGCCGGTCATCGTCGCCACGCTGCTGTGGCTCGCACTGCAGCACCGCACGGTCTACCTGCGCCTGCGCAACGGGATGATGATCTCCGGCGGGCTCGGGCTGTGCGTCTACACGACCTACCCCGTGGCCCCGCCGCGGCTGGCGGGCCTCGGCATGGTCGACACGGTGAGCGAGCGCTCGCAGGCCTACCGGGTGCTGCAGCCGCCGCAGTTCGTCAACCAGTACGCGGCGATGCCGAGCCTGCACGTCGGCTGGGACCTGCTCGTCGGCCTGGCCATCCTCGCCGCGGCCACCGCCACCTGGCTGCGCGTCGTCGGCGGTCTCATGCCCGTGTTCATGGCCCTGGCGACCGTCGCGACCGCCAACCACTACGTGCTCGACGCCGTCGCCGGGGTGCTGTTCGCGCTCGCCGGCCTGGCCGCCGCCCTGTGGCTCGAGCGGCGCCGGGAGCGTCGCGCCGCCGAGGAACCGCCACCGCCGGTGCCGCCGCCGCCGGCACAGCGCCCGGCGTGGGAGCCCGAGCGCCGCCGACGCACCTGGCTGCCGGACGTCATCCCGGCGCAGCTCGAGCACGTCGACCTGCCGCCCGGCACGGCCGACCTGCCGCCCGGCACGGCCGTCGCGCCGCCCGGCACGGCCGTCGCGCCGGCCGGGCCGACCCCGGGCCCGGCCGCCGGCAGCCGTTGACCGGCAGCCGCCCATGACGGTGCTCGCCGTCGCGCACCGGGCGGGCAACTCGCTCACCGCGCTGCGCGCCGCCGTCGAGGCCGGCGCGCACGTGCTCGAGGCCGACGTGCACGCACACCGCGGGCGGCTGGAGGTGCGGCACCTCAAGGCGCTCGGCCCGCTGCCTTTCCTGTGGGACCGCAGCGGAGCCGGGCCACTGCCGTCACCACGTGACCGGTGGGAGCTCGTGCGGCACACGCCGCAGCTGCAGCTCGAGGAGCTGCTGGACGCCGCGCGCGCCGGCGCGACGCTGATGCTCGATCTCAAGGGCGTCGGTGGCGTCGGGCCGTCGGTCGCACGGCTGCTGCACGAGCGGGTGCCGGACGCGCCCATCGTGGTGTGCGGGCGCTGGTGGCCGAGCGTCCAGGCGTTCGACGGCGCGCCCTGGGCCCGGCAGGTGCTCTCGGCCCGTGGCCGCGCGGAGCTGGCCCGGCTGCGCCGGCGGCTCCGCACCGGCCCCCCGCTGTACGGCGTGTCGGTGCACCGCTCGCTGCTCGAGCCGCGGGTCGTCCAGGAGCTGCGCCGGCAGGTCGAGGTCGTGATGACGTGGCCGGTCAACGACGACGACGCGCTCGAGCGGGTGCTGGCCGCCGGCGTCAACGGCGTCATCACCGACGAGGTCGACGTGCTCCGCTCCGTGGTCGCGTCCGCCTGACGCGGCCTCCGCTGGCGTTGCGTCAGGAACCGCGAGCCCGCAGGTGCTCCACAGCACTGACGTCCCGCGGAGCCGCTGGCGTTACGTCAGGAAGCGCGAGCCCGCAGGTGCTCCACAGCGCTGACGTTCCGCGGAGCCGCTGGCGTTGCGTCAGGAAGCGCGAGCCCGCAGGTGCTCCACAGCACTGACGGATGACGTCCCGTGACGTTCAGTCGCGCCGCGCCGCGGCGGTCTGCCGCCGGTTCTCCTTGTCGATGGCGTCGACCAGCTGCTCCTTGTCCATCGTCGAGCGGCCGCGGATGTCGAGCCGCTTCGCCACCTCGTACAGGTGCTTCTTGCTGCTGTTGGCGTCGACGCCGCCCTTGGTGCCCGCGCGCGTGCCGCGGCCGCCGGCGGCCTTGGCGTCGCTCGGTCCCTTCTCGTCCTTGGGCTCCCAGTGGTCGCCCACCTTCTCGAAGGAGTGCTTGAGCGACGCGTACGCCGTGCGGGCGGCGCGCTCGCCGTCGCCGTAGCTCTCGGCGGCGGAGTCGTAGGTCTTGGCGAACGTGCGCTGGGCCTTGGCCGGTGAGCGCTGCAGCGTCGACGGCAGCTCGTCCTTCTTGGGCTTCCCCGACTTCGTCGTCTTCGGCATGAGGGCCTCCTGTGGTCGGACCCGCCGGGTCCTACCCGGTAGGCGTGGCCGAACCCGCCACATCCGGTGGCGTGACGCTCACCAGGTCGACGACGAACACCAGCGTCGCGTACGGCGGCACCGGCCCCTGACCCTCGGCGCCGTAGCCGAGGTCGTACGGCACGACCAGCTCCCGGCGACCGCCCTCACGCATGCCGAGGACGCCGCGGTCGAAGCCCTCGATGAGGTTGCCGGCGCCCACCTCGACCGGCAGCGTGTGGTCCGGCCCGATGCGCCACGACGCGTCGATCACCTCGCCGTCCTCGTGGAGCGCGATGACGTACTTCACCTCCGCCTGCGCGCCCTCGACGGCCGGCTCGCCGGTGCCGATGACGACGTCGCGCACGACGAGCGCGCAGGGCGGCTCGGCGTCGACGACCTCGATGACGGGTTCGACGGCGAGATCCTCGGCGACGGTCGTCTCGCGCGCCGGCGGCGTGCTGGTGCACGGCGGCGGGGTGGCGGTGGAGGTCGGGCTCGTCTCGACGGGCGGATCGTCACCGCCGCCGCACGCCGTCAGCGTGGAGAGCGCTGCGACGGCGAGCAGCAGCCGGGCGCACCGGGTCACGCGGGTGGTGTCAGCAGCCGCTCGAGGCGGGTGCCGAGCAGCCGGGTGAAGGCACGGCGCGGACGTGTGCGGTCGAGCACCGCGGCCTCGAGGGCGTCGGGGGCGATGGTGCGCTGCTCGCCGTCCGGACCGCCCTTGGCCAGCGCCTCGACGCCGAGCCGCAGCGCGGCGTCGAGCGACGCCTGCGGGTCGTGCCGCTCGCGCACGTGCGCCGCGATCGGCTCGGCCGTGCCGCCCATGACGACGAAGCCGTGCTCCTCGGCGACCGACCCGTCGTAGGTGAGCCGATAGATCTGGTCGTCGTCACGGGTGAGGCCGACCTCCGCCACCACCAGCTCGACCTCGTACGGCTTGCCCGACTCGGTGAAGATGGTGCCGAGCGTCTGCGCGTAGGCGTTGGCCAGGCCGCGGCTGGTGACGTCGCGCCGGTCGTACTGGTAGCCGCGCAGGTCGGCGTAGCGGACGCCGGCAAGGCGCAGGTTCTCGAACTCGTTGTACTTGCCGACCGCCGCGAACGCGATGCGGTCGTAGATCTCGCTGATCTTGTGCAGCGCCCCGTTGGGGTTCTCCCCGACGAACAGGATGCCGTCGGCCCACGTGAGCACCAGGACCGAGCGACCGCGCGCGATGCCCTTGCGCGCGTAGTCGCTCTTGTCCCGCATGATCTGCTCGGGCGAGACGTAGAACGGCGTCGTCACGGCTCAGCCTCCCGGGTTCTGCATGCGCTCGTCGACGACGGCCTGCACGACCTCGCCGACCTGCTCGTCGGTGAGCCGTCGCACGCCCTCGTCGGACGCCGTCATGACCACCGGCCAGATCCGCCGGGTGAGGTCAGGACCGCCGGTGGCGCTGTCGTCGTCGGCGGCGTCGTACAGCGCGTCGACGCACAGCCGGACGGCCCCGGCGGAGTCGACGTCGTCGCGGTAGCGCTTCTTCAGTGCCCCGCGGGCGAAGACGCTGCCGCTGCCGACGCTGTGGAAGCTGTGCTCCTCGTACCGGCCGCCGGTGACGTCGTAGCTGAAGATGCGCCCGATGCCGCCGTCGACGTCGTAGCCGGCGAACAGCGGCACGACCGCCAGGCCCTGCATCGCCATGCCGAGGTTGCCGCGGATCATCGCCGACAGCCGGTTCGCCTTGCCGTCGAGCGACAGGACGTGCCCTTCCATCTTCTCGTAGTGCTCGAGCTCGACCTGGAACAGCCGGACCATCTCGACGGCGAGCCCCGCGGTGCCGGCGATGCCCACGACGCTGTACTCGTCGGCCTGGAAGACCTTCTCGATGTCGCGCTGCGCGATGATGTTGCCCATCGTCGCGC
Organism: Mycobacteriales bacterium; assembly: GCA_035554015.1. Lineage (GTDB taxonomy): Bacteria > Actinomycetota > Actinomycetes > Mycobacteriales > SCTD01 > DATLGD01. Next base: position 84 of record DATMJH010000506.1, on the reverse strand, counting down.
GCCGGTCGCCGGCCATGACCACGCCGCTCGCGTGGGTGACCGCGACGATCGTCGTGCCGTGCGGTGCCTCCACCGCGCCCGCGC
>DATMJH010000505.1:0-5716 GCA_035554015.1 Mycobacteriales bacterium | reverse complement strand
GTCCTCGACCGCATCCGAGCGGCGTTCGGCGTCAGCTATGCGGCGCTCGTCGACGGCCGCACCCCGAGCAGGGTGCTGCACGAGTCAGGCAGCCGTGACGGCGCCACCTCGCACTACCGGACCAAGGGGTCACCCGGCGTGGACCTCGTCGTGGCCGGCCGACCGCTCGGCGCAGATGACCGGCGGGTCCTGGAGGGGTTCGCCCACGCCGCTGCCGCGTCGGCGGAACGCGGTCGTCTCGCCCAGCAGGCCGCCGAAGCCGAACGGCTCGCCAGCATCGACCAGCTCCGTACCGCGCTGCTCGCCGGGGTGGGACATGACCTGCGCTCCCCGCTGTCCGGCATCAAGGCGGCGGTGACCAGCCTGCGCGCCGGCGACGTCACCTGGTCCGAGGCCGACCGGGCTGAGCTGCTCGACGTCATCGAGACGTCCGCCGACCGGCTCGAGGCGCTGGTGGCAAACCTGCTGGCCGCCAGCCGCCTGAACGCTGGAGCTCTGAGCGTCGACCTCGCCGCCGTCGACGTCGAGGAGATCGTCGGACGCGGCATCTCGGCGCTCGGCGACACCGGACGCATCGTGATCGACATCCCGGAGGGGCTGCCCCCGGCGCTGGCAGACATCGGACTCGCCGAACGCGTCGTCGCGAACCTCGCCGACAACGCGCTGCGCCACAGCGGCAAAGGCGCCAACGTGTTGATCACCGCGAGCAGTCGAGGCAGCGAGGTCACCATGTCGGTGGTCGACAACGGCCACGGTGTCCCGGCTGCCCTGCGTGCCGAGCTGTTCCGCCCGTTCCAGCGGCTCGGGGACCGCAGCCCGGGCGGCCTCGGCCTCGGACTGTCCGTCGCCCGGGGGTTCGCCGAGGCGATGGGCGGGGCACTCGAGCCGGACGAGACTCCCGGCGGCGGGCTCACCATGCACATCCGGCTCCGGACTGCACCCGCATGAGCCGCATCCTCGTCGTCGACGACGACGACGCGCTGTTGCAGACTCTCCGGCTCAACCTGCGGGCACGCCAGTACGAGGTCACCACTGCCGAGACCGGCGCCGAGGCGTTGAGACTGGCCGAGCAGCGACCGCCGGACCTGGCCATCGTCGATCTCGGACTGCCTGACATGGACGGTCTGCAGGTCATCCAGGAGCTGCGCCGCAGGTCGGCGCTGCCGATCCTCGTGCTCTCGGCTCGAGGCGAGCAGAGCGACAAGGTCGCCGCACTCGATGCAGGCAGCGACGACCACGTCACCAAGCCGTTCGGCATGGCCGAGCTGCTCGCCCGCGTACGCGCCGGCCTCCGGCGCAGTGCCCCGACCACCGACGCGGTCACGGTGACGACCGACGCCTTCACCCTCGACCTGTCAGCCCGAACGGCCGACGGCACGAGCGGACCGGTGCACCTGACTCCCACGGAGTGGCACCTGCTCGAGGAGCTGGTGCGGCAGCCGGGCCGGCTCGTGCCCCAGCTCGAGCTCCTGCAAGCCGTCTGGGGTGATGCGTACGGGAACGAGTCCCGGCACTACCTTCGCGTGTTCATGGCGCAGCTGCGCCGCAAGCTCGAACCGGACCCGTCCGCACCGCGACACCTCATCACGGTGCCGGGGACCGGCTACCGGTTCGACCCGTAGCACCTCGGCGCGACCGGCGCGGCTGCCGTTCACCAGGCCCTGTGACCCGATCGGGTGAACCGGCAGGAGCCGGGCGCCGAACCACCAGGGTCGAGAGCTCGCAGCCAACGAGTCCGGCGGACCACATCCCCTGGACCTGGAGTGCTCATGCTCATCACCTCTCAACGCCGCCGGGGGCTCGCGCTCCTCGCGGCCTCCGCGACCACGCTCGCCGGCTCGGCGCTGCTGCTCGGGCCTGGCACCGGCGTCGCGTCGAGCCACCGCGAGGCGCCGCAGATTCTCAAGGACCCGCTCGTCGACAACACCGACGTCTACGCCTTCCGGAGCCCTGACGCGCCGGAGACCACGACGCTGATCGCGAACTTCAACCCGTTCCAGGACCCGTCGGGCGGCCCGAACTTCTACCCGTTCGACGAGACCGCCCGGTACGAGATCCACATCGACAACAACGGCGACGCCAAGCCGGACGTCACCTTCCGCTGGACGTTCGAGAACCAGGACACCCGCGGCACGAACACCTTCCTGTACAACAACGCCGCGGTCGACTCGCTCGACAGCCCCGCGCTGCTGTTCAAGCAGACCTACACGCTCGAGCGGGTGGACGCCGCGGGCGCCGCGACGCCTCTGGTGCAGGACGGGAAGGTCGCGCCGTCGTTCGTCGGTGACGCCTCCATCCCGGACTACGCCGCGCTGCGGGACCAGGCCATCACCGATGTCACCGGCGGCGGCAAGGCCTACGTCGGCCAGGCCGACGACCCGTTCTTCCTGGACATCCGGGTCTTCGACCTGCTCTACGGGGGCGACCTGTCGGGGACGGGCGTCGACAGCCTCGACGGCAAGAACGTCAACGCCATCGCCCTGCAGGTGCCGACCGCGACGCTGGTGGCGGGCCAGGACCCGGTGATCGGCGTCTGGAGCACGACGTCGCGCCAGGCCAGCGTGACCATCAACGCCGACGGCAGCCGCGACTCCAGTGGCGACTTCGTGCAGGTGTCCCGGCTGGGTCACCCGCTGGTCAACGAGGTGGTCCTGCCGGCGGGGCTCAAGGACACCTTCAACGCCCTGAAGCCGGAGAACGACGCCGACACGCAGCCGGCCGTCGACCGGGTCAACGACCCGGAGGTGCCCAAGCTCATCGAGGCGATCTACGGCATCCCGGCGCCCGAGACGCCGCGCGACGACCTGTTCATGGTCTTCCTGACCGGCATCGAGGGTCTCAACAAGCCCGCCGGCGAACCGCGGCCGGCCGAGATCCTGCGTCTCAACACCTCGATCGAACCCTCCGCTGAGCCGAACCGCCTCGGTGTGCTGGCCAAGGACAACGCCGGCTTCCCGAACGGACGCCGACTCGCCGACGACGTCGTCGACATCGAGCTGCAGGCGCTCGAGGGCGCCGTACGCACCGGCCAGCTGGTCGAGGCGCTGGCGGCCGGCGACGGCGTGAACGCCAACGACAAGGAGTTCGGCGAGAGCTTCCCGTACCTGGCCCTGCCCCACAGCGGATCCGTCGGGCTGGCCAGCCGTACCGGCTCGGCCGGCTCCGGCTCGGGCGGCTCGGGCGGCTCGGATGGGTCGGGTGGCGACTCCACCGCCGCGGGCGCGCCCAGCGGTGGCGTGGCGGCCGGTGCCGGCGGCACCGCTGGCGGCGTCCCGATCGTCCCGGCCGCTGTGGCCGGGCTCGGAGTCGCGCTCGGCCTCGGTGGCCTGGTGCTGATGCGCCGCGCCCGCCCGGACGGGGCGCTCTGAGATGACCCAGCCGCACCGGACCTCGACCGGCGCGTCGCCGGCCGAGGTCCGGTGCGGCGCCGACCGCGCGACAGCACCGGAAGCACCGGGAGCACCGACAGAGCCGACACCGCCGGCAGCGCCGGCAGCGCCCGCCGTGCGTGGTCGCTGCGCGCCGCCGGCCCGGCCGCGTCTGCCGCGCGCTGAGGCGGTCCGGGTGCCCTCGCCGGCTCCGCGCTCCTGGGAGGGAGTGCCGACCGGGCGGCGGCAGGGCCCGGCAGCGCCGGCGGGCGCGGCGGGCCGGTCGGCCGGCGATCGTGCGTCGGCCGTCGTGCTGGTCGCGCTCGCCGTGGTGCTCCTCGGCTGCGCCATGGCCCTGCAGTCGCTGCCGGCGGCCACGGCGTCGCAGTCACTGCCGGCGGCCACGGCGTCCGCCGTCGGTGAGCTGCCCGGTCCGGTCAGCGTCACCGCGGTGGAGATCGACGCGGAAGCCCCGCCCCCGCGCTCGCTCGCGATCGAGCGGCTGGGCGTGAGCGCGCCGGTGACCGGCCTGCGGGTGCAGGCGGACGGCGCCCTCGCCGTGCCCGAGGACTTCGACGCCGTGGGCTGGCACCGCGGCGGCACAGCTCCCGGCGACCGGGGACCGGCGGTCCTCGTCGGCCACGTCGACTCCTTCGCAGGGCCCGCCGTGTTCTTCCGCCTCCGCGAGCTGGTGCCGGGCGACCGGGTGCACGTCGGTCGGGCGGACGGCTCGGCCCGCGAGTTCGAGGTGTACGGCGCCGAGACGGTCGCGAAGACCGAGTTCCCCACGCAACGGGTGTACGGCGGGACGGCCGAGGCCGAGCTGCGCCTGGTCACCTGCGGCGGTGCCTTCGACGAGCGCACCCGCCACTACACCGACAACCACATCGTGTACCTGCGGATGGTGCCGGCGGTGGCCCCGTGAGCCGCTGGGGCCGCCGGGCCCGGCGGTCCGCCGCCGTCCTCGCGCTCTCCGGCGGCCTGGTTCTGGGTGCCGGCCTGGCGGTGCAGGGAGTCGGCGACGACGGCGCTCCTGCCGCGGCGCTCGCGGTGCCGGCGGACCCGACGGTCGCCGTCGGCGATCCGGCGGCCGCGGCCCGCTCGCTGCAGCAGCGGCTGCGCCGGCTGCCCGGCGACTGGCAGGCCTGGGCCTCGCTCGGCAACGCGTACGTGCAGCAGTCGGCGCTCACGGCCGATCCGACCTGGTACTCCAAGGCCGAGCAGGCCTTCGCCCGCTCGCTGCAGGAGAGGTCGGACGGCAACGACGCGGCGCTCGTCGGCCAGGCCGGCCTCGCCGCCTCCCGGCACGACTTCGCCCGCGCGCGCAGCATCGCCGAGCAGGCGCTCGAGACCAACCCGAGCAGCGCCGCCGCGCACGCCGTGCTGGTCGACGCCCTCGTCGAGCTCGGTGAGGACGACGCCGCCACCGACGTCCTGCGCCGGTTGCTGGAGCTGCGCCCCGGCATCCCGGCCTACACCAGGGCGTCGTACCTGTTCGAGCTGCGCGGAGACCACGAGGGCGCACGGCTCGCGCTCGACGAGGCCCTGGGCCTGGCCGTCGACCCGGCCGATGCCGCCTTCGCGCACCGCTACCTCGGCGAGCTGGCCTGGGGTACCGGCGACCTTCCCGAGGCGCAGCGCCAGTTCGAGGCCGGTCTGGAACGGCTGCCGGGGTCTGCGCCGCTGCTGGCGGGGCTGGCGCGAGTGGCGGCCGCCCGCGGCGAGACCGAGCTCGCGCTCCGGTTGTGGACCGACGTCGTCCAGCGGCTGCCCGAGCCGGGGTACCTGTCGGAGCTCGGAGACCTGTACGCCGCGCTGGGCCGCCAGGCCGAGGCGCAGGCGCAGTACGCCGTCGTCGACGCCACGGTGCAGCTGTTCCGGGACGCGGGCGCCGACCCCGATCTCGAGCACGTCCTCTACGCCGCGGACCACGGCGACGCAGCAGGTGCGCTCGCGGCAGCGCAGCGCCTGTGGACGAGCCGCAAGAGCGTGCACGCTGCCGACGCGTACGCCTGGGCACTGCACGTCAACGGCAGGTCCGACCAGGCCCTGGCTCTGGCGCGTGAGGCTCAGCGGCTCGGCACTCGCAGCGCGCTGTTCGACTACCACCGCGGGATGATCGAGCTGTCCCTCGGCGACCGTGCCGGTGCCCGTCGCTCGTTGACCTCGGCGCTGGCGCTCAACCCGGCCTTCTCCGTGCAGCACGCGCCGCGGGCGCAGCAGGCCCTGGCCGAGCTGGGCGGGCCCTCGTGACGCGGGCTCGACGATGGTCGGTGGTGCTGTGCGCCGCCGTGGTGGGCGTGCTGGTGAGCGCCGTCCCGGCCGCGGCGCACAGCACCACCGACCAT
>DATMJH010000504.1:0-3486 GCA_035554015.1 Mycobacteriales bacterium | reverse complement strand
AGCCGCAGGTTCGGCACGCTCTCGCGGGCGAGGGTGATGAAGCGCTGCTCGTTGTCGGCGAGGAACTGCTCGCCGGTCCGCGCCAGGCCGGTGGTCTCGCGCAGCACCTGCTCGATCGCCGACTCGTCACGGGCGAGGTTGCGGTTGACGGCCGACAGGTCCTCCAGCAGCGCGAGCAGGTCGGGCGCGGCGGCGTCGAGGGTGTCGGCGAGATCAGCGGTGCCGGCCAGGTCGCGCTGCAGCCGGGGCAGCTCGGGGGTGAACGCGGCCAGGTAGTCACGCACCAGCTCCAGGTTGCCGCCGATCCGGTCGCCGCGGTCGCGCAGCGCCGACGACACCGCGTGCAGGGTGCTGCTCAGCTGCTCGGGCTCGAGGGTCTGCAGCACCGGCAGCAGGCTGTCCAGGGCCTGGCCGAGCTCGCGTGCGGTCGCGCTGCGGTCCTGCTCGATCACCCCGCCGGCGGCCAGCGAGCCCGGGCCGCCGTCGGCGGCGTCGTCGAACACCAGCGAGACGTACTTCTCGCCGAACAGCGTCTTGGGCAGGATCAGCGCGGTGCTGTCGGCGGGCACCCGCGCCGCCTCGGCCGGCTGCAGATGCAGCTCGAGCTCGGCGCCGTCGTCGGTGGCCCGCACCTCGCGCACCTCACCCACGACCAGCCCGCGGACCTTCACGTCCGCGCCCTCGGTCAGCTGGTTGCCGACCCGGTCGGCCCGCAGCGTCACCGTGACCGTGTCGGTGAACGCCTTGGTGTACAGCGCGACGGCGAGACCGATCAGCGCGCCCAGCACGAGCAGGAAGGCCATGCCGCCGAGCCGCTGCAGGACGAGAGCTCGCCCTCGACGGATCGGGGGTGCCACGGTCAGGTCCTCCGGTGCCTCAGGTGCAGACCCGTGATCGTGACACCCGTCACAGCCGTTGGCCAGGACCGTCACCCGAACCGGTTCGCGCCCTCCGGCCGGCTCGCCTAGCGTTCCGGCCGACCCAAGTAGGGGGACGGGGGGACGGGTTTGACGGCGACCATCACGGCCCGCGGGCTGGTCAAGCGGTACGGCGGCGTGACGGCGCTCGACGGTCTCGACCTCGACGTGCCGCAGGGCACGGTGCTGGGGCTGCTCGGACCGAACGGCGCCGGCAAGACCACGGCCGTCCGCATCCTCACCACCCTGCTCGAGCCGGACGCGGGTGAGGCGCACGTCGCCGGCGTCGACGTCCGGCGAGACCCTGGCGGCGTCCGTGCGCGCATCGGCCTGTCCGGCCAGTACGCCGCGGTGGACGAGTACCTGACCGGCTTCGAGAACCTCGACATGATCGGCCGGCTCTACAAGCTCGGCCGCACGCGGTCACGAGAGCGCGCCCGCGAGCTGCTCGAGCGGTTCTCCCTCACCGACGCCGCCGACCGGCCGGTCAAGGGCTACTCGGGCGGCATGCGCCGCCGTTTGGACCTCGCCGGCGCGCTCGTCGCCCAGCCGCCGGTGCTGTTCCTCGACGAGCCGACGACCGGGCTCGACCCGCGTTCGCGCACCGAGATGTGGGACCTGCTCCGCGAGCTGGTCAGCGGCGGGGTGACCCTGCTCCTGACGACGCAGTACCTCGAGGAGGCCGACCTGCTCGCCGACGAGATCGTCGTCATCGACTCCGGTCGGGCGATCGCGCAGGGCACCGCGGACGGGCTCAAGGCGCAGGTCGGCGGCGAGCGGGTCGAGGTGGTGGTGGAGGGAGCGGACGAGCTGCCCGCTGCCCGCGCGGTGCTGGCGACGGTCGCCGTCGGCGACGTCGTCGTCGAGGAGCACACCCGCCGGCTGACGGCGCCGGTGAGCGGCGGCGGCGCCGTCCTCGTGGAGGTGGTCCGCCGGCTCGACGCCGAGGGCATCGGCGTACTCGACGTCGGGCTGCGCAGGCCGACGCTCGACGACGTCTTCCTCGCCCTCACCGGCCACGCCGCCGACCAGCCGGTCGCCGCCGGGAGCCCGTCGTGAGCGCGCTGACCGACGCCGTCGCGGACGGCGCCGTCATCGCGAAGCGCAACCTCATCAAGATCAAGCGGGTGCCGGACCTCATCGTCTTCACGACGCTGTCGCCGATCATGTTCATCCTGCTGTTCGCCTACGTTTTCGGCGGCAGCATCGAGGTGCCCGGCGGCATCGACTACAAGGAGTTCCTCGTCCCGGGGATCTTCGTGCAGACGGTCATCTTCGGCGCGACCATCACCGGGGCCGCCCTGGCCGACGACATGCAGAAGGGCATCATCGACCGCTTCCGGTCGCTGCCCATGTCGCGCGCCGCGGTGCTCGTGGGCCGCACGACCAGCGACGTGCTCAACAACGTCATCACCGTCACGGTGATGGCGACGACGGGGCTCGTCGTCGGGTGGCGGGTCCGCACGTCGCTGCTCGGGCTGCTCGCCGGCATCGCGCTGCTGCTGCTGTTCGCGTACGCGTTCTCCTGGATCTTCGCCTGCGTGGGGCTGCTGGTGCCCAGCCCGGAGGTCGTCAACAACGCGTCGTTCGTCGTGATCTTCCCGATCACCTTCATCGCCAACACGTTCGTGCCCTCCCAGAACCTACCGAACGTGCTGCGGGTGTTCGCCGAGTGGAACCCGGTGTCGGCGGTGGCCCAGGCGGCGCGGGAGCTGTTCGGTAACACCAGCCCCGCGGTGCCGGTGCCCGACGTGTGGTCGCTGCAGCACCCGGTGCTCTACACGCTGGTGTGGTGCGCCGTGCTGCTCGTGCTGTTCGTGCCGCTGGCCACGAGGCTGTACCGACGGGCCGCGAGCCGGTAGCGGTCAGCGAACCTCGCGCACCCAGGCGCGCGGTGACCGCCCCTTCCACCTCCTGAACGCGTGCGTGAAGCTCGCGGTCTCCGCGTAGCCGAGCCTGCGTGCCACCTGCTCGACGCTGAGCGACTGCGTGGCCAGCAGCTCCTCCGCGAGCGCCTCGCGCACCTCGTCGACGAGCGCGCGGTACGACGTCCCCTCGTCGGCGAGCCGACGGCGCAGCGTGCGCTCGCTGAGCGACAGCCGCCGTGCCATCTCCGTGACGTCGGGCGCCGGCGCGCGCACCAGCTCGTCGCGCACCCGACCGGCCACACCGGTGCGCGCGCGGCGGCGCTCGACCAGCTCCCGGCACTGCTGCTCGGTCATCGCCGCGGTCAGCTCGTCGGCCTGCGGCAGCGGCAGGTCGAGCGCCGCCGCCGACAGGACGGCGACGTTGCGGTCGGCGTCGAAGTCCGGTGCGACGCCGAACACCTCGACGAACGGCGTCACGTCGTCGGGCTGCGGGAGGCGCACGGTGAGCCGCTGCAGCTCGAGCCCGGGCACCAGCTCGGTCGTGATGGTGCGCAGGCCGGCGAGGTCGCGGGTCACGACGAACGCGCGGACGTCGTCGGGCAGCCCGTCGTCGTCCAGGCACAGCCGGAGCTCGCGCTCGTCCTGCCCGATAGAGAAGGCGCAGAAGGTGAACGACAGGTCGACGAAGCGCGAGCCCACCT
>DATMJH010000503.1:0-8494 GCA_035554015.1 Mycobacteriales bacterium | reverse complement strand
CGCCCACCCAGCCCAGAACCTCACCCACCTGCTGCAATGGTCACTCTGGCGACGACGACATCAAGCCGTCGCACGAGACTGCCACTACCGCCGCCGCGAACGATCGCCATGATCACAATCTACGGCTGGAGTACTAGGCGTTGGCAGCCGGCCGCCGGCTACTCGGCGCGCGACGTCGAGGTGTCCGGGCCGCCGCTCTCGCCGACCCAGACGCTCTTGAGGTTGCAGAACTCGCGGATGCCGTGCGCCGACAGCTCGCGGCCGTACCCGCTGTCCTTGACGCCACCGAACGGCAGGTCCGGGAAGGAGGCGACCATGCCGTTGACGGCCACCATGCCGGCGTCGACCTCGGTGACGAACCGCTCGCGCTCTGCCTCGTCGTTCGTCCAGACGTTCGCGCCGAGGCCGAAGTCGGTGTCGTTCGCGAGCTCGATCGCCGCGTCGAGGTCCGGCACGACGTGGAGCTGCGCGACCGGGCCGAACACCTCCTCCCGGAACATCCGCATCCGCGGCGTCACGCCGGTGAGCAGCGTAGGCGGGTAGTACCAGCCCGGACCGTCCGGGCGCTGCCCGCCGACGACGACCCGGGCGCCCTTGTCCACGGCGTCCTGCACGAGCTCCTCGACGTCGGCGCGGCCCTGCTCGGTGGCCAGCGGCCCGACGTCGGTGCCCTCGGCCATCGGGTCGCCGACGGCGAGCGCGCCGAGCGCGTCGGCGAACAGCCGCTCGAAGCGGTCGGCGACGTCGGCGTGCACGATGAAGCGCTTGGCCGCGATGCAGCTCTGCCCGTTGTTCTGGCAGCGCGCGGTCGCGGCGACCGTCGCCGCCCGCTCGAGGTCGGCGGACGGCAGCACGACGAACGGGTCGCTGCCGCCGAGCTCGAGCACCGACGTCTTGAGCGCGTCGCCGGCCACCGAGGCGACCGCGCGGCCGGCCGGGGTGCTGCCGGTGAGCGTGACCGCCGCGACCCGGGGGTCGCGGATGATGCCCTCGACCTCACCCGATCCCACGAGCAACGTCTGGAACACGTCGGCCGGGAAGCCGGCCTTGCGGAACAGCTCCTCGAGGTACAGCGCGGTCTGCGGCACGTTGCTCGCGTGCTTGAGCAGCCCGACGTTGCCGGCCATCAGCGCGGGCGCCGCGAACCGCATCGCCTGCCAGAGCGGGAAGTTCCACGGCATGACCGCGAGCACCGGTCCGAGCGGCTGGTAGACGGCGTACGCCGCCGTCGCGCCGACGGCGTCTGGGTCGACCGGCTCGGGGGCGAGGAAGCGCGCGGCGTTCTCGGCGTAGAACCGGCAGCCCTTCGCGCACTTGCCGATCTCGGCCCTGGCCGCGGCGAGCGTCTTGCCCATCTCGGTGGTCATCAGCTCGGCGACCCGCGGCGCGTCGGCGTCGAGCACGTCCGCGGCGGCGCGCATCCAGCCGGCGCGCTCCTCCATCGACGTGCGCCGGTAGGAGCGGAAGGCCGCATGTGCCCGTTCGAGCCGGTCGTCCAGCTCGGCCGCGGTGAGCGGCTCGAAGGTCTCGAGGGTCTCCCCGGTCGCCGGGTTCACCGTCGCGATCGCCATGCCGTCCTCCTGGTGCGTTGGTCCTCGAGCGCGCTGAGCCGTCCGAAGGTGTCCGCCGGCACGTGCCCCGCGGCGCCGGTGCCTAGTCTCGCGCCATGGCCGACGTCAGCGTGCGGGACGCCCGTCCCGACGACGCCGAGCGGGTCGCCGAGGTGCAGCTGAGCACCTGGCGCACCGCGTACGCCGACCTGCTGCCCGAGCAGGTGCTGGCCACGCCGCTCGACGACGTCACCGCGGCCTGGCGGGCGGCGACGCAGTCGCCGCCGACCCCGCGGCACCGGCTGCTGGTCGCGCTCGAGGGCGACCTGGTGGTCGGCCTCGCGGCCAGCGCCCCCGCGGAGCCCGACGACGGCGACCCGGCGGCCTGCGCCGAGCTCACCGCGCTGCTCGTGGAGCCCCGCTGGGGCCGCCGCGGGCACGGCTCGCGGCTGCTGGCGGCGACCGTCGAGGCGTGGCGCGGCGACGGTGTGCGGCTCGGCGTCGCCTGGGTGTGGGAGCGCGACGCAGCGTCCCGCGCGCTGCTCCGCTCCGCCGGGTGGGACCTCGACGGCGCCGCCCGCGGGCTGGACACCGGCCCGCGCGTGCAGCGGCAGGTGCGGCTGCACACCTCGCTGGAGCAGGCGTGAGCGCCGTCGACGGGTACGCGGTCCTGTAGGCGCTTCCGGCTACGGCCTGCCGCGTCGCTCCGTGCGCGTCGGCCCGACGTGCCGTGCCAGCCAGTCGTTCAGCGGCTGCACCTGCCGCCACGCGGTCGCCACCACGTCCCGCGCCTGCTCGGTGTGCAGCCACTCCCCCGGCTCCAGCTGCCGGTACGCCCAGAGCGTCTTGAGCGTCAGCAGGTCGGCTCGGGGGTGGCCCTGGCCGAACTCCGGTGGGACCCGCTTCAGCCGCTCGCCCTCGATCGTGAAGCCGTACGACCGGAGCTCGTCCAGCAGAGCAGTGAGCGCCCGTCCGGCCCGGTCCTGCGCGATCGCCGCCCGCAGTCGCCTGGCCTGGTCGGTCGCGAGCCCGTGCGCTCCTCCGGCCACCATGAGGCCGTCCGCCGAGAGCTGGACGTAGAGGTCGCCCTGCACGTCGTCACCGATCGCCGCGGCCGCAGCGGTCTTGTAGGGGCGCTTGTCCTTGGCGAAACGAACGTCGCGGTACGGCCTGAAGAACTTGGCCTCCCCGAACTCGGGGCCCAGGTCGTCCAGGAGCGCCTGCATCGGCGTCTTCACGGCGGACTCGTAGACGCTCTTGTGGTCGCTCCAGTAGGCCTTGCTGTTGTCCGCGACCAGGCCCTCGTAGAAGTCCAGGGCCCGTTCGGGGAAGCCGTCGAACGCCATGCGGCCACGGTAGGACCGGGGCGAGCGGCTCGGGTGGCGCAGGTCTCCGGCTGGTCGGCGGCGAACGGGTACGACATCGCGATCGCTGACCGGACCGGGAGCCCTGCGTGGAGGACCTGCTGCTCCGGCCGCTGGCCGACGCCTTCCTGCAGGTGGGCGTGCCGGTGGCCGTGCTCGTCCTCGCCGTCGCCTGGGCGCAGGTGCGCTACGGCACCCGGGCGCTCGACGTCCTCGTTCGGCACCGCCGGGCCGCTCCGCTGCTCGGCGCGGTCCTCGGCGTCACGCCCGGCTGCGGCGGCGCCATCCTCGCCGTCGGGCTGTACCTCAAGCGCCGCGCCTCGTACGGCACCGCCGTCGCCGCGCTCACCGCCACGATGGGCGACGCGTCGTTCGTGCTCCTGGCGGTCGACCTGCGCGTCGGGCTGCTCGTCCACGGCGCGCTGCTGCTGACCGGTGTCGTCACCGGGTACGCGGTCGACGCCGTCGGCTGGGACCCGCGCCGGGCGCCGGAGCAGGTGCCCGTCGCCGTCGCCGCCGCGGGCGGGTCCGGCGGCAGCGCGTTCGCGGTGCCCGTCGACACCGGCGTCGCGACCGGCGCCGGGGGCTGCTCGACGGCGCCGCCGGCCGGCGTCTGGCTGCCCGCGCTCGCGCTGTGGACCGCCACGGCGGTGGGCGCGCTGCTCGCCGTGCCGGCCGCCCTGTCGCTGCTCGACCCGGCCGACGCCGTCGTCGCCGGCCTCGACCTGTGGCTGGTCGCGGGGGTGGCCGGCTTCGTCGCCTGCCTCGCGGTGTTCCTGCGCGCCGGCTGCCGGTTGCGCGACGACGGCGAGGACGTGCCCCTGCGGCTGTCCGCGGCGCTCGCGCACGGTGCCGTGGAGACGGCCTTCGTCGTGTTCTGGGTCGGCGCCGCCTTCGTCGTCATGGCGGTGCTGGGCGAGCTCGTGCCGTGGACCGGCACGCCGCTGCCGCTCGTCGGCGCTCTCGGCGTGGCGGTCGGCGTCGTCGTCGCGCTGGTGCCGGGCTGCGGCACCCAGATCGCCTTCACCGGGCTGTACGCGACCGGCGCGCTTCCCTTGCCGGCGCTGCTCGCCAACGCGGTCGCGCAGGACGGCGACGCGCTGCTGCCGCTGCTCGCGCGCGACCGGCGCACCGCCGTGCTCACCACGGTGCTGACGTCGGCGCCGGCGCTGGTCGCCGGCGGCGTGGCGCTCGCGCTGGCCTGACCTGTCAGCGCAGGTCGAGCGCCGCCACCAGCGCCGCGCCGGCGGCCGTCATCGGCTCCAGGTGCTCGAAGTGACCGCCCGGCACGAGCTCGAGCCGGGCGTCGTCACCGGCACGCGTCGCTGCGCGCACGTACTCGCGGCTCTGCGCCGGCGGGACGACGTCGTCGGCGTCGCCGTGCACGCACACCGTGCGGACGCCGGTCGGCAGCAGCCCGACCGGGTCCGCCACGCGGTAGCGGTCGGGCACCTCGCCGGGGCCGCCGCCGAGCAGCGCCTGCACCGCGCCGCCCCCGAGCCGCTCGCGGGCCGCGGTGCGCAGCGCCGCGACGGGCGCCTGCGCGACGACGAGCGCCGGGCGGGGCCCCAGCGGCCGCGCGCCGACGGCACCGGGCGGAAGCCGGTGCCGCGACGCGAGCCACAGCGCCAGGTGACCGCCGGCCGAGTGCCCCGCGACCGCGACGCCGTCCGGCGCCACCCGGCCGGCGTGGGTCCCGGTGGACAGCAGGTCGTGCGCGGCGGCGACGTCGGCGAGGGTCGCCGGCCACGGCACGCTGGACGGCCGGTAGTCGACGTTGGCGACGAGCAGCCCGCGCTCGACCAGGGCGGCGGCGACGTCGTGCTCGAGCGACCGGTCGAACCCGGGCCGCCAGAAGCCGCCGTGCACGAGCACGACGGTCCGCAGCGGCCCGGCCGGCCGGGCCGGCAGCCACCACTCGACGACCTGCTCGGGCTCCGCGCCGTACCGCTCGACGTCGCGCTCGACGCCGTCGGGCAGGTCGGGGCCCCGCCTGCCGAGCAGCGCGGCCGCGGCAGCAGCCAGCGCCGCACCGGCGCCGCCGGCGAGCAGCCGCCGACGGGTCACCACGCGCGACCGGTCGTCATGACCGGTCTTCGTCGGCGGCGTCGCGAGGGTTCGCCCGGTCGGCGCGCTCGAGCGCGACCGCCCGACGCATGGCGCGCCGCCCGGCCGAGCTGTCGCGCGCGTCGCTGTACGCCAGGGCGAGCCGGAACCAGGCCCGCCAGTCGTCGGGCGAGGCCTCGGTCTCGGCCTTGCGCAGCGCGAACTGCCGATCGGCAGCCGCCCGCGGCAGCCGGCCGCTCGGCCGCCGCTCCGGCACGTCCTCGGGCAGCCCGCCCTCGCCGGCCAGCCGGCGTCCCAGCCGCTCGCTCGCGGCGGCCAGCCGCACCTCGCCGACCACGAGCACGGCGCCGACCACCACGAGGAGCAGCACCCCGACGCCGACCCCCATCTGCACCGGGTCACCGGTGCGCAGCAGCGAGACGCCGGTGACCGCCATCGCGCTCGCGACCAGGCCGGTGACGAGCACGACGAGCAGCGCACCCGCGCGGTGCCTCACGCCCCTCCCCCCGTGGAGCCCTCCCGACGGCTGCGGGGCCGCCCGAACCCGTCGGGAGGGCTCCCGAGGGTGGAGGGGCTGGTCCGGCTGCCGGAGTCGTGGGAACCGTCGGGAGGGCTCCGGCGGCGGGGCGGGGTCACAGGTCGAGCAGGTGCTCGAGGCCGACGGTCAGGCCGGGGCGCGAGCCGATCTCGCGGCAGCCGAGCAGCACGCCCGGCATGAAGGAGGCGCGGTCGTAGGAGTCGTGCCGGATCGTCAGCGACTCGCCGGAGCCGGACAGCAGCACCTCCTGGTGCGCCACCAGCCCGGCCAGCCGGACGGCGTGCACCGGCACGCCGTCGACGTCGGCCCCGCGGGCGCCCGGCAGCGCGGACGTCGTCGCGTCGGGCGCCGGCCCGACGCCGGCCGCGCGGCGGGCGGCGGCCACCAGCTCGGCGGTGCGCCGGGCCGTCCCGGACGGCGCGTCGGCCTTGTTCGCGTGGTGCAGCTCGACGATCTCGACCGACTCGAAGAACCGCGCGGCCTGCGCGGCGAACTGCATCATCAGCACGGCGGCGACGCCGAAGTTCGGGGCGACGAGCACGCCGACCTCAGGCTTCGCGGCCAGCCAGTCGCGCACCTGCTGCAGCCGCGACTCGTCGAACCCGGTGGTGCCGACGACGGCGTGCACGCCGGCCCGGATGCACGCCTCGAGGTTGCCCATGACGGCGTCGGGGTGGGTGAAGTCGACCGCGACGTCGGCCGCGGACCAGTCGACCTCGTCGCCGACGTCGTAGCCGCCGGCGAGCTCGAGGTCGTCGGCCGCCTCGACGGCGCGGACGACCTCGCTGCCCATGCGTCCCTTCGCCCCGAGCACCAGCACCCGCGTCACGTGATCACCCCAGTCAGGTCGTCGTCGCCGAAGGGGCCGATCGCACCGAGGGCGAGCGGTCGGGCGAGCACGTCCGCGGCGACGGCGCGGACGTCGTCGGGCGTGACCGCCGCGATGCGGGCCAGTGCCTCGTCGGCGGTGAGCAGCTCGGCTTCGAGCAGCGCCGCCTTGCCGAGCCGGCTCATCCGCGAGCCGGTGTCCTCCAGGTCGAGCACGAACGACCCGCGAAGCGCGCCCTTCGCCCGGGCGACCTCGGCGTCGGTGAGCCCGTGCGCCGCGACGGCGTCGAGCTCGTCGCGGACCAGGCCGAGCACCTCGCGCACCTTGCCCGGCGCGCAGCCGGCGTAGACGCCGAACGTGCCGGTGTCGGCGTAGGCCGACACCGAGGAGTACACCGAGTAGGCCAGCCCGCGCTCCTCGCGGATGCTCTGGAACAGCCGGCTCGACATCCCGCCGCCGAGCGCGGTGTTCAGCACCTGCAGGGCGGGACGGCGCGCGTCGTCGCGCCGCAGCGCCGTGGTGCCGAGCACGACGTTGGCCTGCTCGGTCGCGCGGTCGTCCACCTGCGCCTGGCTGCGCGCGACGGGTGGCCGGGCCGGTGCGCGCACCGGCGCGGGGCCGGTGTCGCCCCCGAGCCGGTCGCCGAACGCCGCGCGCACCAGGCGCCGCAGTCGCGTGTGGTCGACGCCGCCCGCGGCGACCACGACCATGGACGGCAGCGCGTACCGGCTGCGGTACCAGCGGTGCACCGAGGTGCGCGAGAGGGCCTCGACGCTGCCGACCGAGCCGATGACCGGCCGGCCGAGCGGGCTGTCGCCGAACAGCGCCGCGGCGAAGGCGTCGTGCACGACGTCGGACGGGTCGTCGTCGTGCATGGCGATCTCCTCGAGGATCACCTCGCGCTCGCTCTCGACGTCGTCCGGGTCGATGCGCGAGTGCAGGACCTGGTCGGCGACCACGTCGACCGCCAGCGGCAGGTCCTCGTCGAGCACGCGCGCGTAGTAGCACGTGTACTCCTTGCCGGTGAAGGCGTTGCTCTCCCCGCCGACGGCGTCCATCGCCTCGGAGATCTCGAAGGCGTCGCGCCGCTCGGTGCCCTTGAACAGCAGGTGCTCGAGGAAGTGCGAGGCACCCGCCAGCTGCGGGCGCTCGTCGCGCGAGCCGACGCCGACCCAGATCCCGAAGGCGACCGAGCGCACGCCGGGGACCTGCTCCGACAGCACGCGGAGCCCCCCGGGCAGGACGCTCCGCCGGACGGTGCCGACGGGCGCCCCGCCTGAGGGGCTCCGGGACGTTCGTGCTGCCAGGACTACTCCGAGGACGAGCCGGCCGAGACCGGCTCGCCGGCGGCGGAGTCGCCCGTGGAGTCCTGCGCGACCGGCACCAGGCTGATCTTGCCGCGCTGGTCGATGTCCTGGATCTCGACCTGGATCTTGTCGCCGACGTTGACGACGTCCTCGACCTTGCCGATGCGCTTGCCGCCGCCGAGCTTGCTGATGTGGACCAGGCCGTCCTTGCCGGGAAGCAGGCTGACGAACGCGCCGAAGGCGGCGGTCTTGACGACCGTGCCGAGGAAGCGCTCGCCGATCTTCGGCATCGTCGGGTTGGCGATCTGGTTGACGACGTCCAGCGCCGCCTGCGCCGACGGGCCGTCGGTGGCGCCGATGTAGATCGTGCCGTCGTCCTCGACGGTGATGTCGGCGCCGGTGTCGGCCTGGATCTGGTTGATCATCTTGCCCTTCGGGCCGATGACCTCGCCGATCTTGTCCACTGGGATCTTGACGGTGAGGACGCGCGGCGCGGTCGGCGCCATCTCGTCCGGCTCGTCGATCGCCTCGTTCATGACCTCGAGGATCGCGAGGCGCGCGGTGCGGGCCTGCTGCAGCGCGGCGGCCAGCACGCCCGACGGGATGCCGTCGAGCTTGGTGTCGAGCTGCAGCGCGGTGACCAGCTGCGGGGTGCCGGCGACCTTGAAGTCCATGTCGCCGAAGGCGTCCTCCGCACCGAGGATGTCGGTGAGGGTGACGTACTCGGTCTTGCCGTCGACCTCACCGGAGATGAGGCCCATCGCGATGCCGGCGACGGGCGCCCGCAGCGGGACACCGGCCTGCAGCAGCGACAGCGTCGAGGCACACACCGAGCCCAT